>JAJDOD010000136.1 GCA_022340315.1 Silicimonas sp.
CTCGCGAGGCCTCGTCCCGAAGGCCCCGGTGCCGGGTGACCCCTTTTCAGTGCTGAAGAATCTTCGACAGGAAATCCTGTGCGCGCTCGCTCTCGGGATTGTCGAAGAACTCCTGCGTCGGCCTGTCCTCGACAATGGCGCCCGCGTCCATGAACACCACGCGATCCGCGACCTTGCGGGCAAAGCCCATCTCGTGAGTGACCACCATCATCGTCATGCCGTCCTCGCGGGCCAGTTCCACCATGACGTCCAGAACTTCCTTGATCATCTCGGGATCAAGCGCCGAAGTCGGCTCGTCGAACAGCATCGCAATCGGATCCATCGCCAGCGCTCGTGCAATTGCGACCCGCTGCTGCTGGCCGCCCGAAAGCTGGCCGGGATACTTGCCGATATGGTCGATCATGCCCACGCGGTTCAGAAGCGTTTCGGCGCGCGCCTCGGCCTCTTTCCGACCGCGCCCCAGCACCTTCTCCTGCGCGAGGCAAAGGTTGTCGCGCACGCTCATGTGCGGGTAGAGCTCGAAGTGCTGGAACACCATCCCGATCTTCGAGCGAAGCTGCGTCAGCTTCGCGCCGCGCCCGGTGACCTCGGCCCCGTCCACGACGATCTTGCCTTCCTGCACGGGCTCAAGCCCGTTGACACATTTGATCAGCGTCGACTTGCCTGACCCCGAGGGGCCACAGACAACCACGACCTCGCCCTTGGCGACCTGAGTTGTGCAATCGGTGAGAACCTTGAAGTCCCCGTACCACTTGCTGACGTTCTGCATTTCAATCATGTCGCCATCCGCGCTTGAAGCCGGCGCACGAACAGCGATCCGGAAAAGCAGATCACGAAGTAGACGAGCGCGGCGAAGAGATACATTTCAACGAGGCGGCCCTCGGTCCGGGCCACGATGGAAGATGCCGTCATCAGGTCGCGCAGCGACACGACGAAGACAAGTGAAGTATCCTGGAACAGGATGATACCCTGGGTCACCAGGATCGGGATCATGTTGCGGAATGCCTGCGGCAGCACGACATAGCGCTGGATCTGCCAGTACCCAAGACCCGTGGCCTGACCCGCGTGGACCTGGCCTTTCTTAACGCTCTGGATGCCGGCCCGCATGATCTCCGAGTAATAGGCTGCCTCGAACATCACGAAGGCGATCAGCGCCGAGTAGAACCCGCCGATCGGACGTCCGACCGCCAGCGGTACCAGGAAGTAGAACCAGAAAATCACCAGGATCAGCGGCACCGATCGGATCAGGTTGACGTAAGCCGCCGCGACCAGTGCTAGCGGCTTGATCCCCGAAAGCCGCGCCAGCGCCAGAAGCGTTCCCAGAACGATGCCGCCAAGAATCGCAAGCAGCGTCAGAAGCAGGCTCAGTTGCAGGCCCTGCCAGAGGAAGGGCAGGTTGCTGATGATAACGCCGAAGTCGAAATCGCCCATTTCAGCCCTCCTTTCCGACGTATCCGGGGATACGCGTGTAACGTTCGAGAAGCGTCATGGCGACGGTCGCTGTCAGCGCGATCAGCACGTAGATGATCGTCGCGGCGGTATAGGCCTCGAAACTCTGGAAGGTGTACTCCGCGATCTGCTGGCTCTGCGCGGTCAATTCGAGAAGACCGATGGTCAGCGCCAGCGAGGAATTCTTGAAGACCGTAAGAAATTCGGAGGTCATCGGCGGCACGATCAGCCTGAACGAGATCGGCAGAAGCACGTAGCGATAGACCTGCGCCACACTCATGCCCTGCGCCGTCGCGGCACTGCTCAGACCCTTTGGCACCGTTTCGATCCCGGCGCGCACCTGCTCGGCCACCCGGCTGGCGGTATAGAGGCCAAGCGCGACAACAGCTGTCACGAATTCCGGCTGCGGCATGTCCCGCTTCATCCAGCGGCCCGCGTCCTCGGGAAGCATCTCGGGCACCGCGAAGTACCAGATGAACATTTGCACCAGCAGCGGCACGTTGCGAAACAGCTCGACATAGGCCGTGCATAGCGTGCTGATAAACTTGTTCGGCAGCGTGCGGCCCACGCCGACAAGCGAACCGACGACAAGGGCGATCACCCAGGCGCAAAGCGCTACCGAGATCGTCCAGCCGAGACCGCTCATCAGCCAGCCGAGATACTCCGGCTCGAAGAGAACGCTCCAGTTCCAGTTGTAGTTCATCGACCCCGGTCCCCCGATGCGTGACGGCCCGCCCGTGTAGGGCGGGCCGCAAACCTGTTATTCAGGCAGCGCGCCAAGCTCGAAGGCGGCGCTCAGAAGCGGATCGGCCGGCACGCCCAGCGGATCGAACCACTTGGCGTAGATGTCGTTGATCTCGCCCGAGCGGAAGACATTGGCGAGTGCGATCTTGCCGACAAGTTCAAAGGCGCTGTCATCGCGGCGCACCATGATCGCGTAAGGATCGAACGAGAGGAAATCGCCCACGACCGTGAAATCGTCCGGCGTCTTCGACTTGGCGATCAGGCCGAACAGCAGGATGTGGTCGGTCGAATAGGCGTCCACCCGGTCGGTCTCCAGCGACAGCATGCCCTCGGCATGGTCACGCACCGGCAGGATCTTGACGTCGAGACCCTGCGCCTCGACCGCCGCCTTGATGGCGCGCTCGTTGGTGGTGCCCTGGGCCAGCGCGATGGACTTGCCGTTCAGGTCCGAAACCGAGGCGATGCCCGAGTCCTTGCGCGTCAGGATCTTGGTGCCCGTCACGAAAGTGGTCGGCAGGTACTCGACCTGCTGCTGGCGGGTCAGGTTGTTGGTGGTCGATCCGCACTCAAGGTCGATCGTGCCGTTGGCCATAAGCGCGATCCGGGTCTTGGGATTGACCGGCACATAGCGAATTTCGACATCCTTGCCGAGCGTCTTCTCGACCTCTTCCACGACCTTCATGCAAAGGTCGATGGAATAGCCCACCGGCTCCTGCGAGTCGTTCAGATAGGAAAACGGCACCGAGCTTTCGCGGTGGCCGATGACGATCTCGCCGCTGTCGTTGATCTTGGCCAGCGTGCCCGTATAGTCCTGCGCGGACACCGCGGCGGGCAGCAGCCCGGTGGCGAGGGCCGCAACAGCAAGCGCGCGGCGGGTGAGTTTGAAGTCCATCTGAGAAGTCTCCCTGTGTCTCTGGATTTTCAGTTTGGTTGATAGCCCGGCAGTTCGAGCGCATCCGGATAGCCGAAAAGCGCGGCAGACCCGCCGGTGTGAAGGAAGACGACATTCTGCATGCCGTCAAAGGCACCCTTGCGGGTGAGATCAATAAGCCCGTCCAGGCCCTTGCCGGAATAAACCGGGTCGAAAAGCAGCCCCTCGAGTTCGGCCAGAAGCCTGACGCTTCTCACCATGCCCTCGGTCGGGATGCCATAGCCCGCGCCGACGTAATCGCAATTGGCGCGCACATCCTCGCGCCGCACGGCGTCCTCGACGCCAATGCGCGCGGCGGTGCGTTTCGCAAGCTCGAAAACCATCGTTTCCTGTTTCTCGCGCGGTGCCCGCACGCCGATGCCAAGCAGGTGGATATCGCTCTCCAGCGCGGCCAGCCCCGCGACCAGCCCCGCCTGCGTGCCCGAGCTTCCCGTCGCATGCACGAGCGCGTCGATCTTCAGACCCGTCGAGGCCGCCTGATCGCTAAGTTCCAGCGCGCAGTTCACGTAGCCAAGGGCGCCGGTCGTGTTCGACCCACCGCCGGGAATGACGTAAGGCTTTCCGCCCGCCTGCCGCACCTTGTCAGCCAGCGCCTCCATCTCGGCCGCCATGTCCGAGCCGCCCGACCGTTTGGCCACGGTCGCGCCGTGCAACCGATCGAGCAGCACGTTGCCGTTCAGATTGTACTGCGCGTCGTTCGACCCGGTGCGATCTTCCAGCAGGATATGGCACTTCATCCCC
This sequence comes from Silicimonas sp., assembly GCA_022340315.1. Classification (GTDB taxonomy): domain Bacteria; phylum Pseudomonadota; class Alphaproteobacteria; order Rhodobacterales; family Rhodobacteraceae; genus JAJDOD01. Next base: position 3,866 of record JAJDOD010000136.1, read on the forward strand.
AGCTTGGCCGCCGCTGCCGCCGTCTGGCGGGCATGGTTCGATTGCGTGGCGCCTTGAGTGATGATCGTATCCGCGCCTACGCCAGCGGCCTCGGCCATCAGGAATTCGAGCTTCCGCGTCTTGTTCCCGCCCGAGGACAACCCCGTGCAGTCGTCGCGCTTCACCCAGAAGCGCGGGCCGCCCAGGTGCTCGCTAAGCCGGTCCATCGGTTCGAGCGGCGTCGGCAGATGCCCAAGGCGTACTCGCGGAAACCCGGCCAGCGCGCTGGCAAGGTCCTTGCGCCGGGCCGCGGACGCGCCGGCGGCCTGCGACCCCGATTGCGCATCGAGAACATCCTGCTGATCCATGAAAAGCCCCCGCCCAGTACCTTGCGCATACTAAACGCTCTTTATCGCGGTCAAAAAATGCTGTTTTCTTTGCCTGCTCATATAAATTGTATGAGCAGATCGCGAGGAATGCATGGATCTGGGACTGTTCGACGACGTTCTCATTCTGCTGGAAGAGGGCAACATGAGCCGTGCCGCGCGCCGCCGGAACGTGACACAACCGGCATTCTCGCGGCGCATCCAGAACTTTGAGGTCTGGCTGGGCCGCCCGATCGTCAGGCGTTCAGCAAACCGTGTCGATATCGAACCGGCTCTTCTCGAGAATACCGCTGAACTTCAAGCACTTGTAGGTCATGTCCAGGCCCTCCGGCAGCGCATTTCCCGGTATGATCCCCGACGCTCGACGACGACCATCGCGGCCCAGCATTCGCTGATAGTCTCGACCTTTCCGGATTTTGCCGCATCGGCACGCGAGATCGACAAGGGCATCGGGTTCCGCGTGCGGGCGGCTAACCACAGCGAATGCGTCTCTCTCTTTCTCAGCGGCGAGGCGTCGCTCCTGATGTGTTACGAGCGCGAGGGCGAAAGCCCGATGCCCTTTGCCGACAGCGTGACCCGCGCCTCCTGGGGACGAGATCGCCTGGTGCCGGTGGTCGGCGGCCAGTTACGATTCGCGCTTGGGACACGGGGCACGCCTCCGCCCGATGCCCCGATCATCCGCTACCCGTCCGGCAGTTTCTTCTCTGAACTGCTTGCCGATGGCGGCACGTCCTATTCCAGCCATGCCGGGCCAATGATCGCCGAAAGCGCCTTCACCGCCGGCATCAGGGAAATGGCACTTGGGGGGTTGGGCCTGGCCTGGCTGCCGATGAGCCTCGTTTACAACGAGGTTCAGAGCGGCACCCTTACTGTCTGCAGCGGTGACGGCGAGACCCTGCCGCTCGTGATTACCCTGTTTGCACGCACATCCGATCCCGTCGCCACCCGCCTCTGCGCGGTGCGGTAGGACGGCAAGAACAAGCTCACCGTGCGATAGGTGAAGTTTTCGGAAAGCAAGTCGGTGCCAGACTGGCCCACCGACGGCCGGAAGGTCGCCACCACCAAGGCACCTTATCCGCGGATAAGGTCACTCCGAAAGGACCCGCTTCGTGACCGAGACCACTCCAACTCCGCAGGTTTCGGGCCAGATCGTGCAAGAGCTTCCGCTGGAAGACGTGCACACCTATCTTCTTGTCCGCGACCGCATGGCTGGCGAAGACCCCAATCTCGAGTCCCTTGTCACCTCGATCCGCGAAATCGGCCTCTCGAACCCGATCCGCGTGCAGCAGCGACCCGATGGGACGGGCTTCGAGCTGATCCAGGGCCTGCGCCGGCTCATGGCCTACCGGCAACTGAACCGGCAGGATGGGCAGGGGGAATGGTCTTGTATTCCAGCGCTTGTCGCGCCCGGCCAAGCCGATATGCCCGCTCTCTACCGGCAGATGGTCGATGAGAACGTGATCCGGTCCGATCTCTCCTTCGCCGAGATGGCGCGGATGGCGCAGACCTATGCGGCGGACCCCGAAACCTCCGCCAACGACCTGCCGGAAGCGGTGGCTGTCCTTTTCCGGTCAGCCCCCTATTCCAAGCGCAGTTACATCCGGTCCTTCGCCTACCTGATTGACCGGATCGGTCCCTGCCTCGCCTATCCCGCCGAAGTGCCCCGAGCGCTTGGCGTGACGCTGGCACGGGCGATCAGGGAGCGGCCGGAGCTCGTCGGACACATCCGCAGGGACCTTGCAGACTGGGACGGCCGCTCGGTTCGCGACGAACTCGACGTTCTGCGCCGTTACGCGGCGACCGACGAGTTGGATGAAGAGATCGGCGTCGCGCCCGCCCGGAAGAAACCCGCGCGGCCGGGGCAGGGCGCAGGAACGCGGATCACGTTTCACATGCCAAGCGCCGCCGGACCTGTCAGGTGCACCGCAAGCGCAGGGCGGTTCGAGATAAGGCTCGACCGTGACTTTCCTGCAATCGACCGCGCCCGTCTGGAACAGGCCGCCGCATCGCTGATCGCCGCGCTTGGATGACCTTATCCGCGGATAAGGTCGGGCAGGGGGGCACGGGCCCGCTACTGCATCCGTTCCGCGCCCGCCGGCGAAACGATCAGCCGCCGCGCGTTCCGGGTCTGCACGGTGCTATCGACATGAAACTCCAGCATCCGGCGCAGAAGTTCCTGCTTGACGTCTGACGAGCCCGGATCGTCCCACAGGTTTCTGGTCTCTCCCGCCTCACTGGTCAGGTCAAAAAGCTGGCCTTCGTCGCTGCCCTGGAAATGCACCAGCTTGTGCGTGCGCGAGCGAACCATCGTCAGATAGCTCGCCCCGGTCATGTTCACATCACCCGCCTGCTCGCAGAACACATGATCGCGCCCGGCAAACGCCCCGCCCTCCAGCGCGGGGTTGAGCGACACCGCCTCGAATGTCGGATCGGGCGCAACCCCGGCCCATTCCAGTAAGGTGGGGCCCAGGTCGAATAGCTGCACCATCGCATCCACGCACCTCCCACCGCCGAACCGCCCGGGCGCCGAGACGATCAGCGGCACCCGCGTCACCTCCTCGTAGGGCGCCCACTTCTGGATCAGACCGTGATCGCCCAGGTTGTCGCCGTGGTCCGAGGTGAAGATGATGATCGTGTTCTCCATGTTGCCCCGCGCTTCAAGCGCGTCGAGGATGCGACCCACCTCGGTGTCGATCATCTCGACATTGGCATAGTAATAGGCCCGCATCCGGCGCAGTTCCTCGCGCGTCGGGTTCAGCTTCCAGGCCACGCTGTCATGGTCCACCTCGACATCGTGCTGGCGTTTGGCCACCCAGGGCGCGACCAGGTCGGCCAGTTCCTCGTCGCTGACATCCGGCACCGGCACGTCGCGGCCCATGTACTTTTCCGCCATCTCCGGCGTCGGATCATAGGGCGGATGCGGCCCGGGAAACCCGATGACAAGGAAAAGCGGTTTCTCCACCGGCTTGGTCTCAAGCCACCAGCAGGCCGTATCCCCCACGAAATTGTCCGATTGCAGCCTCGGCGGCAGGTCCCAGGTGAACGCCCCAAGCCGGTCGCGATAGTCGTCCCGCTTGCGGTACTCCTCGCGCTGCTGCTTCTTGAGACCGTGGCTGGCCAGCGCCTTGTCCCACTCGTCGAAGAACCAGCGGCCCTCCATGTACCGGTCCTTGTTCTCGACCACGAAGCGCTCGTGAAACCCCGCCTTCGCGTCGTAGGGGATCGTGTGCATCTTGCCGATGCTGACGCAATGATACCCGGCATCCGCCAGGTCCGAGACCCATGTCCGGCTCCAGGGCTGGCCGTTGGCGAGCACGCCGTTGGTATGTGGATAGTAGCCGGTGAAGAGGCTCGCCCGGCAGGGCACGCAGGAGGGTGCCGTGACATGGCACTGGCTGAAGCTGACGCCGTTTTCCGCCAACCGGTCGATGTTCGGTGTCTCCATATGCGACGCGCCAAGCGCGCCTATGGTGTCATAGCGCTGTTGGTCGGTGACGATGAAGACGATATCGGGGGCGGACGGAATGTGCGAAGCTGTCATGGTACGAGTTGATAGAAGCGGCAGGCGGTTCCGTCCAGCGTTTCGCATTCGCGCCGCAACTGCCGCGAGAAAAAGGGAAAGCTGTCATGACTGCGCCCCTGCTCGGCGTCACCGTGATGCCCGAGTACATCCAGTCCGAGGGGATCTCACCCGTCCTCGACCGGCTTCAGGGCCTGGCCCGCGCCGGGAGCGTCACCACCTCGCCCTATGTCGCCGCCGAGGCCGCGCCGGGGCAGGGCGAACGCGAGCCGCCCGGTGATGCCGGCAAGGGCAGCGGGCGGCTGCTCGACCGCCCGCTCTGGGGCAAACGCGAGGTCTGGATGGAAACGGCGTCAAGCTTCCGGCCAGACCCGACACTCTATCGCGACCTGGAGTATCGGCCGCCCGAAGCCAACGCACTGACCGACGCTTCCGGCTCGCTGGTCGGCGCCTTTCTCGACGAGGCCGTGGCGCGCGGCATGGAAACCTGGCTACAGGTACAGGCGGCGATCCCGCCCGGTCACCGGGTCCAGTTCGGCGGCCCGTTACCCGGCGACGAGCCGTTACTGCCCAACGGCACACCCGGCGGGCCGCGTGTCGATCGCAATGTGTCGCTGGGCTCCCGGCGTCTTCGCGACTACATGCGTGCCTTCATTTCCGACATCTGTCGCAACTACCCGCAGGCGGACGGCATCAAGTTCGACTGGCCGGAATACCCCGTCTACACGTTCGAGAGCCTGTTTTTCGACTTCAACCCGTCCATCGCCCCGATCGGCCGCGCCGTCGGAACCGACCTGGCAACCCTTGCGCGCGGTACCTCCGAGGTTCTGCACGACCTCGGCAGCGCGGCGATCCGGCAAAAGCGCATCGCGCTCGACAATCTCGACACTTTCCTCGCCTCGCTCATCGACAGCTACCCGGTCCTGGCCGAGCTTCTGGCGCTGAAAGCCGCCGTGGTCGAGGACTATGCGCGGTTCCTCCGCGAGACGCTCGATGCCGCCAGCGACGGACGCAAGCGGATGTTCCTGCAAAGCTTCCCGCCGCCCCTGAACCGCGCCACAGGCCTGGATTTTGCCCGCGCCGGGGCGGTTGCGGATGTCGTGGGGGTGAAGCTCTACACCATGCACTGGCCGCTGATCGAGGCCGGGTACATCGCCGCCTTGCAATCCCGCGCGGACATTGCGCCCGACAGTGCCGCACGCGTGATCAGCCGTCTGCTTGCGCTGTCGCCCGACGTGGAACGCCGCGCCGGCGCCATCCGCTATCCCGAACCGGACGAGGTCCATCCGGCTGCGAGCGCCGACCTGGCGGCGAAGATTGTCGATGCCCGGAACGAGCTTCCGGCCACGGTCGAGCTTGTCGCCATCTCCCACGGCTACGGGCCGGTCGCGGATGTGGCGCGGCGTGCGCGAGCTGTAATCGACGCCCGGCCCGACGCTGTCCACGTCAACCGCTACTGCTACTTGAGCGACGAGAAGCTGCGCGCCATCGGCAACGAGCTAGATGTTGTAGGTGAGGGTGCCTAGCCGCAATAAATGCTCTTGGGAAACTTGGCGATTCCGGCGTTTGGTTGACATCCGATGCACAGCACCGACACTAGCGGCGAGTATTTGGACCTCGCAACACGTGGAGCGACCCAATAGAACGACCGTGCCGCCTGCGGGCAATCCGCGCACTTTCGGGAAAATCCCGGTTCTGCCCCTTTGCCCAGGCGGCTTTCGTCACAGTTTAGACAAGACCGCCCCGCCGATCCGCGGCCGAGGCCGGTTCGAGACGGAGATGATGCCATGAAGGAAGACACAGCACCGCGACCGGACAACCTCGACGACAGCGCCGTTGACGCGCTGAACGCCGGGCGGCATGGCAGTCCGTTCGACGTGCTCGGCCCGCACAAGCACAAGAACCTTCGCTGGATCACCACCCTGCAACCGGGCGCGGCCGAGGTTCTGGCGCGCGTCGGGAAAAAGGACATCTCCCTTGACCGCGTTCGAGGTGACGTGTTCACGGCCCCGGTGCCCGGCAAGGCGTATCAACTGGTGGTGCGCTATGGCGACGGGTCCGAGGTGGTGACACCCGACGCCTTCGCCTTCGGGCCGGTCCTGACGGATTTCGACCAGTACCTGATGGGCGAGGGCACTCATAAGGAGCTCTGGCGCGCGCTCGGCGCGCATGTGCGGCACCATGAAGACGTCTACGGCACGCATTTCGCCGTCTGGGCGCCCAATGCGAACCGGGTCTCGCTGGTCGGCGATTTCAACCAATGGGACGGACGCAAGCACCCGATGCGGCGCATCGGATCGACCGGGGTCTGGGAGATCTTCATGCCGGGGATCGGCGAGGGCGCGCTCTACAAGTACGAGGTCGTCGGCGCCGACGGCGGCACCGTGCTGAAGGCCGACCCGGTGGGCTTCGGCTCGCAGCATCCGCCCGAAAAGGCCTCGATCGTGCGCGACATCACGGGCTACGGCTGGCACGACGGTGACTGGATGGCGTCGCGCAAGGCGAGGAACGAACGTACCGCGCCGATCTCGGTCTACGAAGTGCATCTTGGTTCGTGGCGGCGGCGCTTTGACGAGGGCGGGCGGCCCCTGTCCTACAAGGAACTGGCGCGCGATCTGGTGCCCTACGTCAAGGATCTTGGCTTTACCCATATCGAGATGCTGCCGGTCAGCGAGTATCCCTTTGACGGCTCATGGGGTTACCAGCCGGTCGGCCTCTATGCCCCAACCATCCGCTTTGGCCCTCCTCACGAGTTCCGCGATCTGGTGGACGCCGCCCACCAGGCGGGGCTGGGCGTGCTGCTCGACTGGGTGCCCGGCCACTTCCCAACCGACGAGCACGGTCTGGCGAAGTTCGACGGCACGGCCCTTTATGAACATGCCGACCCGCGCGAGGGGTTTCACCAGGACTGGAACACGTTGATCTACAACTACGGGCGCACCGAGGTGAAGAACTACCTTGTTTCCAATGCGCTTTACTGGATGGAAGAGTACCACGTCGACGGCCTGCGCGTGGATGCCGTCGCCTCGATGCTCTACCGCGACTACTCTCGCAAGGCAGGCGAATGGGTGCCGAACAAGGACGGCGGGCGCGAGAATTACGAGGCCATCGACTTCCTGCGCGAGATGAACACTGCCGTCTACGCCGCCAATCCCGACGGTATGACAGTGGCCGAGGAAAGCACCGCCTTTCCGGGCGTCTCGCAGCCCGTGGATATGGGCGGGCTTGGCTTCGGCTACAAGTGGAACATGGGCTGGATGAACGACACGCTGAGTTACATGCAGCGCGACCCGATCCATCGCCGCTATCACCAGGGCAACATGACCTTCGGGATTCACTATGCCTATTCGGAGAACTTCATCCTGCCGATCAGCCATGACGAGGTGGTGCACGGCAAGGGCTCGATGCTGGCGAAGATGCCGGGTTCCGAAGACGAGAAGTTTGCCAACCTGCGCGCGTATTACGGGTTCATGTGGACGCATCCGGGCAAGAAGCTGTTGTTCATGGGCTGCGAATTCGCGCAACCGTCGGAGTGGAACCACGATGCCCAGATCGACTGGGACGCGTCGCATCGCGAGCCGCATAAAAGCATGCAGGCACTTATTCGCGATTTGAACAAACTCTATCGAGACACGCCTGCGCTTTATGCGCGGGATTGTGAGCGCAACGGCTTCGAGTGGCTGGCTAACGACCCGTCACAGAGCACGATCTGTTTTGCGCGCCACGGCAATGAAGGTGACGATCCTGTTGTTGTGGTCTGCAATTTCACGCCGGTCGAACGCGGGGCGTTTCGCGTCGGCGTCCCGGCCGCGGGAACCTGGGCCGAAGTCATGAATACGG
>JAJDOD010000048.1 GCA_022340315.1 Silicimonas sp.
GACACCATTCCGCGGACGGTGCAGACGCTGAAGACCTGGGACGCCGAGGCGAGCGACCTGCCGGACGAGGAGACGTTTCTCGCCTTTTACACGGATTTGGTCTTCGCCGAGGAGCGCAAGCAGCACACCCGTCTTGGCACCCGCCTGAACTATGAGCTGACCGGTATTTCCTCGCTGTTCCGGAAGTCGGGGCGGGGCGTTGGCCGGTTTGACGCGGATGAGTATACCGACGCCTATACCGACTTGAACGATGCCTGGGCGGACCCGGCCACCTGGGCCGAGCTTGCCAGCGAGGCCGGACCGCACACGGCTTCGGCCTATACCACCTGGGTCGCGGTGCAGATCGAGAATGAAGACGACCCGCTTGAGGAAGACCCGACCGACTGGGACGTTCTCTTTGCGAACCTGCATGCGGACCTTCAGGCGGCGGACAGCTACGACAACCCGCTGCTTGAGGAGGCGCGGGTTGCCAGCGCGAACATCGAAACGATGTCGTATCGTGCCGCCTTCGAGGACATCGACGAGGATTGGTTGGACCCCGAAGTGTGGAAGACCATTCAGACCTATTCAGCGACCTATACGCCTGGCTATTTCCTGAATTCGGTCGACTTGGAACTGACGCCCGACGGGATTCAGGCGCGCGATGAAGATCAGCAGATTTATGTGACGCTGTTCAAGCGGACGCTGTTCATGTCGCTGACGATCACGTTCTCCTGCATTCTGCTCGGCTACCCCGTGGCCTGGCTTATGGCGAACCTGCCGGCGCGGTCGGCCAACCTGCTGCTGATCCTGGTTCTGCTGCCGTTCTGGACCTCGCTTCTGGTGCGCACGAGTGCCTGGAAGGTGCTGCTGCAGCAACAGGGGGTGATAAACGATATTCTTGTCTGGACTGGGATCATAGACGATGCCGGGCGGCTGGTGATGATCAACAACCAGACCGGCACGATCATAGCGATGACGCATATCCTGCTGCCGTTCATGATCCTGCCGCTTTATTCGGTGATGAAGACCATCCCGATCACCTACGTCCGCGCCGCCAAGTCGCTTGGCGCGACCGACTGGACCGCCTTCTGGCGGGTCTATTTCCCGAACTCGGTGCCGGGCATCGGGGCGGGCTCGATCCTCGTGTTCATCCTGGCGATCGGTTACTACATCACGCCGGAGCTGGTTGGCGGCACGCAGGGCGTGTTCATCTCGAACCGGATTGCGTTCCACATCTCGTCATCGCTGAACTGGGGCCTTGCGGCCGCGCTGGGGACGATCCTGCTGGCGGCGGTCCTGATGCTTTACTACGTCTATGATCGCGTCGTTGGCATCGACAACGTGAAGCTGGGAGGCTGACATGAGCGGATTGCCACCATATGCCTCGACCGGCCAGAAGGTCTGGTACTATACGTTCCGGGTCATCTGCGGCCTGATCTTCTTCTTCCTGATCGCGCCGATCCTGGTCATCATTCCGCTCAGCTTCAATGCCGAGGATTTCTTTACCTTCACGCCCGAGATGCTGCGGTTCGACCCGGCCGGGTATTCGCTGAAGCACTACGAGGACTTCTTCACCAACAGCAACTGGCAACAGGCGCTCTGGAACTCGGTGACCATCGCGCCTATGGCCACGCTGTTTTCGGTGTCTTTCGGAACTCTCGCGGCAATCGGGCTGAGTCAGCCGCATGTGCCGTTCCGGCGCGCGATCATGGCCATCCTGATCTCGCCGATGATCGTCCCGCTGATCATCTCGGCGGCGGGGATGTTCTTCTTCTACAGCCGGGTCGGATTGCAGGGCACCTACTGGGGCGTGGTGCTGGCACATGCGGCACTTGGCATTCCTTTTGTCATCATCACGGTGACCGCCACGCTCGTGGGATTTGATCGCAGTCTGACGCGCGCGGCAGCGAACATGGGAGCGGATCCGGTGACGACGTTCTTCCGGGTGCAGATGCCGCTGATCCTGCCCGGTGTCATTTCGGGCGGCCTTTTTGCCTTCATTACCTCGTTCGACGAAGTCGTGGTCGTGCTCTTCGTCGGCTCGGCGGGTCAGAAGACGTTGCCCTGGCAGATGTTCACCGGATTGCGCGAACAGATCAGTCCCACCATCCTTGCGGTTGCGACGCTGCTTGTTGCGATCTCGGTCGTACTTCTTGCCACGCTCGAGATCCTGCGGCGCAGGTCCGAGCGGCTTCGCGGGATGTCGCCGGGCTGAGATTTCCGGAATACATCTTTAAATTGATCTGATATTGCCATCGCACTATTATAAGTTGTGTTGCGGGGTGGGTCTCCCTGCGACCTGCTGCGGTTCGTGGATAGGAGCGAGAATGGCGAAAGAAACAACACTTGAGGGAAGGACGGCGCTTCTTGTCGAAGACGAACTATTCCTTGCGGACAAGATCAGCTCACAACTCGTTGCGTTGGGCTTCAAGGATGTCTTCACGGCGACGACGGTAGAGGAGGCGCTGCAGCATATCGAGAACGAACAGATCGGCCTCGCACTTCTCGACGTGAACCTGTCGAACGAGGAAACGACTATCGAACTGGGGTGGAGCCTGTCGGGCGATCAGGTTCCGGTCGTGTTCTACTCGGGAATGAACGCCGGCGAGATGAAGAAGAAGGCCCGGGGCCACGAGTTCATCGTCAAGCCGCTCAGTCTGCCGCGGCTGAAGGCCGCGATCCACCGCGCCGTTCTCCGCGCGCCGACGAGGAAGCCGGATGCCGCGCAAAAAAAAATGACGGGCCATGAGGCCCGTCAGTAGGTTGATGCCAACAGGGAGGACGTTGGCAATCAGAAACCTGTGGCTTACTTCGCGGTTGCCTTCTTGGCAGCGGCGGTCAGTTCGTCGGTGGCTTTCTTGACGGCTTTGGTGGCGTCTTCGCCCATGTCCTTGCCGGCGGCCAGCATCAGTTCGACGGTTTCCATCTGAACTTTCTTGGCGACTTCAGCGAAGGCAGCCATCGATTCCGAGCTCACCTCGGCCTGTGCCGAAGCGAAATCGGTCATGGCTTTGGTGTAGTCGGCCGGATCGTCCTTGACGTTGGTGACAACGCCCAGCTTGCCGATGGTGGCTTTCGTCCAGCCGGCGGAAATCTCGGTCGATTTCTCAGCAGCGTCGAGGACAACTTTCGACATCTTGTCGGCGAAGGTTGCCTGGATCTTGAAAGCTTCGGTCATCGCCGAGGTGTCAACCGGGAACGCGCCCAGCATGTCTTTCATCATCTTGGTGTAGTCGTTGGCGGTCTTAGCGGCCATTGGATATCTCCATAGTCAGTGTCTGCGGGGATTGGCCCGCTGTTTGCAACTGCAGAAGATATACATGCTGCACCGCAGCAAATCAAGGGGTCATGCTGCGGTGCAGCAAAAAATTGATTTGTTTTATTTCAGATGCTTATTCGTTTTTCGGTTTTTCTGTCACGTAAGTTCCGGGTGCAGGGGCCAATGCAGGGAAGTCGGTTGAGTCCCCTGGAGCAAGAGCCGGAACCTGTTTTCCCGATCGCTTGGCAAGCCATTCTTCCCAATGCGGCCACCACGATCCCTCGTGGTAGGTTGCACCGTCCTGCCATTCCGCCGGATCGACCGGCCAGTTGTCGTTCATGTAATGGCCGTACTTGTTCTTGCTGGGCGGGTTGACGATGCCGGCGATATGCCCCGATTCCGACAGGATGAAGGTCTTCGAGCGGGCGCCCATCTTCTGGATGCCGGAGTAGCTCGTTTTCCATGCCGCGATGTGATCGGTCTCGCAGGCAACCGCGCAGAGCGGCACCTTGACGTCGCTGATCTGGACCATTTCGCCCAGCACCTCGATGCCGCCTTTCGCAAAGCGGTTCTCCTGGCAGAGGCCGCGGAGGTAATCCATCAGCATGCAGGCGGGCAGGTTGGTGCCGTCGCCGTTCCAGTAGAGCAGGTCGAAGGCGGGCGGAGCCTCGCCCAGCATGTAGCTGCGGATGGCGGGGCCGTAGATCAGGTCATTCGAGCGCAGGTAGCTGAACGTCCGGCTCATGATGAAGCTTTCGAGGATTCCGTCTTCCTCGACCTGGTGTTCGATGGCGTCGACGAAGTCGTTAGAGAGGAAGACGCCGACCTCGCCCTGGTCCTCGAAGTCGGCCAGCGTGGTGAAGAAGGTGGCGGACTTGATCGACTTGTCGCCGCGCTTGTTCATCAGGGCCAGCACCAGCGAAAGCGTGGTGCCCGCGATGCAATAGCCGATCGCGTTCACCTGCGGCTCGCTGGTGATCTTCTTTACCGTCTCGACGGTCGTCAGGTAGCCTTTCTCGATGTAGTCATCGAGGCTGAAGTCGCGGTAGCTGGCATCCGGGTTCTTCCAGCTGACAACGAAAAGCGTGTAGCCCTGATCGACGACCCACCTGATAAGGCTGTTGGCGGGCTTCAGGTCGAGGATGTAGAACTTGTTGATCCAGGGCGGGAACAAGACCAAGGGCGTCTTGTGGACAGTTTCAGTTGTCGGCGCGTACTGGATAAGTTCGAGAATTTCGTTGCGGAAGACCACCGAACCTTCCGCGGTGCCGATGTTCTCGCCGACCTTGAAGGCGTCCTTGTCGGCCAAGGTCACAAGAAGCTCGCCATCCGAACTTTCGATATCGCGCACAAGGTTTTCAAGCCCGTCGACGAGCGACTGGCCGTTGGTCTCGACCGCCTTCGTCAGGGCATCGGGGTTGGTGCTGAAGAAGTTGGTCGGGCTCATCATGTCGATGATCTGCTGCGAGAAGTAGCGCAGGCGCTTCTTGTCGGTGTCGTCCAGTTCTTCGAGCTGGTCGACCGCCTTGCGGACGGCTTCCGACGAGAACATGTACTGCTGCTTGATGAAGTTGAAATACGGGTGCGTGTCCCAAAGCTCGTTGGAGAATCGCCGATCCTTGGGGCCGGTGTCCTCGGGCGGAGCGAGGTGACCGGTCATCAGGCTTTCCTGAGCCTCGACGAAGTGCCGGAGCGCCTTGCCCCAATACTCGACCTGGGTTTCGAGAATGCGGGAAGGATGGGACATCGCCTCGGAAAAGTAGGCTGTCGCCGCCTTCATGTAGAGGTCGTGGCCGGGGCCCTGCAGACCGGGATGGATCTGCTTTTTCTGCGCGACAGCGGAGACAAATCGTTGCGATAACTCCTCAACCTTCGCAAGATTCTCGTTCAAAACCTCGAGATTCTTTGCGTTTTCAATTTCTTCAGTTGTCATGGAGTACTTTCCAGCTTACTTTTCGCAGTTGCAGCATTTGCCATGTGACGACTTCGCCTGCGATAGGCAAAGCGACGCCGTGGCATCCCGCCACATGGGTCGTAGGAGTTCGTGAATTGCGTTACATGATGACATACGACCTCATGGAGACGGTGCGGAACACCAACCAGTGGATGGGGGCGACAGCCCTTTCCTTTGCATCTTATCCTATTTGGGGGGCCGTGCCGAATCCTGCGTTTCGTCTCATGGCCGCATGGGGCGATGTGACCGAGCGGAGCTTTTCGCGCATGGTCGCCAAGCCGGACTGGGGTATCGACACAGTGGTTGCCTCGGATGGCTGCGACCACGTGGTGACGGTCGAGACCGAGATTGCGCGCCCGTTCGGCGACCTGATCAGGTTCAAGGTGCAGGGGCGGCCCTACAAGCACCGGAAGATCCTGCTGATCGCGCCGATGTCCGGGCACTACTCCACCCTTCTCAGGTCCACCGTGCAAAGCCTTTTGCCGGATGCCGAGGTCTGGGTGACCGATTGGCACAACGCGCGCGATATTCCGGTCAGCGTCGGCAAGTTCGATATCGAGGATTACACGCTCTACCTGGCCGAGTTCATGCAGCAGCTTGGACCGGACACCAACGTGATCGCCGTCTGTCAGCCCGCGCCGCTGGCGCTTGCCGCGACGGCGTATCTCGCGGCTGAGGACCCGAAGGCGCAGCCGCGGACGCTGACCCTGATCGGCGGGCCGATCGACCCGGATGCGGCGCGCACGGATGTCACCGATTTCGGACGCCGGGTCACGATGGGTCAGCTTGAGCAGTTCATTATCCAGCGGGTCGGCTTCAAGTACGCCGGCGTCGGGCGACTGGTCTATCCGGGCCTGCTGCAGCTTGCGTCTTTCATGTCGATGAACGCCGAGACCCACGCCAAGGCCTTTGGCGACCAGGTCCTTCGTGTCGCCAAGGGCGAAGCGGGCGAACACGACAAGCACAACAAGTTCTACGATGAATACCTGGCCGTGATGGACATGCCGGCAGAGTTTTACCTTTCCACCGTCGAACGCATCTTCAAGGACCGCGAGATCGCACGCAACGTGTTCGAAGTCGACGGTCGCCAGGTGGACATCGGGGCCATCACCAGTGTGGCCGTGAAGGTGGTCGAAGGCGAACGTGACGACATCTCGGCGCCGGGCCAGTGCCGTGCGGCGCTCGACCTGCTGACCGGGCTGCCCGCCGAGAAGAAGGCAAGCCATCTCGAGCCGCGTGCGGGCCACTATGGAATCTTTGCCGGGAAGAGCTGGCGCAACAACATCCGCCCGCTGGTGCTGGATTTCATCGACAAGAACGTACCCGTCCGCGCCAGCCGGAAGAAATCCGCCTGAGGATCAGGTCCAGTTGACCTGGGCGCCGCCGGGAAGCGCGGCGCGCGCCCTGAGCGGCAGGTCATAGGCATAATCGGCGCTGTCGCAAAACGCCTGAATCCAGGCGTCGTCCATAAGCAGGAAATCGAGGACCGAGGCCAGGAACTCGGGGTCCCTGGCACGCTGCCGCATGTCGTCGGCGCCGGCACCGGACGCGCCGAGGAAAACGGGCAACAACTCGTCATTCCCCACAAGCCATGACAGTGCCTCGATGGCCAGAAGTTCGGCCGAGTCCTGCGCAAGAGGTGTCATGACGGCTCCGTTAAAGAGAATCTTAACGCTTATGAGAAAAGACTGAATGGCAAATCAAGACTTTTACATGAATTGAACAACCATGCCGAAAAGTGTTCTGGTTCTCGACGCGATCGCGACCCATCGCATCCGTCTCGCGGCACTTCTGGAAAGCGCCCATTACAGCGTCGTGACGGCGTCCGGCGTGACTGACTTTCAGGGCAATCCGGGCGACTATGACCTCGTTCTCTTCGGTCTTCCCGATGACCGCCCCGGTGCGGTTGTCGCGAAGCTTGGCGCGGGATTGCAGGGAAGCGGGACGCCGATCCTCTGCCTGGATGCGAGGGGGTCGCCGCTGCGACGGCTGCTGGTCCTGCGCGCCGGCGCGCGCGATGTGCTGCCGTCGAAGTCGCCCGATGACCTGATGCTGGCGAGAATTCGCGGCCTGATCCGGGAACGCGAAACCGAAAAGGAATGCGAGCGGCGCCGGATGACGGCGGCAAGTTTCGGGTTTTCCGAGGCGGTTCAGGCGTTCGAGCGGCAGTCGCGGATTGTCTGTACCGGTTCCAGCGCGGCGCTGCCCGAACGCCTTTCGGCCGTCCTGCCGCACCAGGTCGTGGTGGCGGAGGCAGGGGAGATTCTCAAGAACGACGCGCCGCGTGCCGCGCCGGATGCGATTGTCGTCTGGGTCGACGGGGATGGGTCTGCCATCGACATGCTCTTGCCTGAGCTTCGCGACCGGATGCCCCTCGGCCAGCCGCCGGTGATGGTGATCTATCCCCCCGACCGGCCCGACCTCGCGACCCGGGCGCTTATGCAGGGGGCCAAGGAAGTCGCGGTCCAGACCGCCGGTTTCGAGGAGTTCGAGCTGCGCATCAGGAACATGCTGGTGCGAAAACATCTCCGAGACGTGCTTCGGCTGGCAGACGAGCAGAGTTACCGGCTGGCTGCCACCGATCCTCTGACCGGCCTCTACAACCGCCGCTATGCCGAGACCTACCTGGCGGATTTCCTGGCCCGTTCGGCAGGAAAGGCCGCCGAGTTCTGCCTGGTCATGGTCGATGTCGATCACTTCAAGCGGGTCAACGACCGGTACGGGCATTCGGTGGGCGACAGGGTGCTGGCCGAAATAGCCCACAGGTTGCAGGACAATGTCAGGGCCTGCGACCTGGTGGCGCGTTACGGCGGCGAGGAATTCCTGATCGTTCTGCCGGACACCCATGTATCCGACGCGATGAGCATGGCGGAACGACTGCTGAAAGCCGTGTCGGCATCGCCGGTTCGCAGCGGCGACACCGCGACGGTCACGGTGACGGCGAGCATCGGTGTTGCGTCGGCACAGGTCGATGGCCAGATAGTCGCGCACCGAAACGGTACGTCTGGCCGGTTCGAGAGTTTCACCAAGGGTCCCTTCCTGCCGATCCTGGAGGCGGCAGACGCAGCGCTTTATCGCGCCAAGAACACGGGCCGGAACCGTGTCGAGGTCAACGCCGCCTGAACCCCTTCAGCCGCTCTTCCAGGGCATCGGCATAGGCCGCCCGCTCGTCACGCGTCATGCCTTCCAGACGATCCAGCAGAAGGGCCTCGCCCTGTTCCTGGCGGCGGATGGCGGCCTGCCTTTGCTGACCGAGCAGTGCGGCGGCGGCCTCGCGGTCGAAGGTTTCGGCGCGGAGCGCGCCGAGAAAGCTCTCGAACCTGGTGCGCAGGGCCTCGCGTCCTTCGCGGAAGGCATCGCGGTTGCCGACGATCTCGCGCACCATCTCGCGGCGTTGCCGGGCCGGAAGTGCCCGGAAGAACGGTTCGCCCAGCACTCCGCGCACGGCGCGCTCGTCCTCGCCACCGCGCCGCCTCGGTCCGTCGGGCGACAGAAGCGCGCCCGCGACGATGCCGACGATCAGCAGGTTCAGCGCGGCCGAGACCAGCAGCGCCGGCATCAGCCAGCGGCGGGGCTTCTTCGGGTCGGTCGGTGTCTCGTTGGTCATGTCCTCGGCCTCACTCGCTGAATACCGACAGATCCGCATCGGGCAGGAAAGCCGAGATGCCGGCGGTTTCCTCGCCCAGCAGGGAAACATCGGTGACAAGATCGGGCATGACGAAACCGATCCAGACACCGAGCGCGGCCGCACCGGACAGACCCGATGCCGCGAACAGGCCGCTCAGGCCGCCGAGCAGCGAACCGCCCGACGGTTTCCGCGCTGGTCCCGGCGGTTCGGGCAGCGCGGCATCCGCGTCGGCGGCCAGCCGCGCGAGGAACTCGTCCGCCGGTTTCGCGGGGTTTGCGGCGCCAGCGGAGAACAGCGCTTCAAGGGCTGCATCGTCTGTCTTGTCGCTATCCATTTTCGTACCCCAGTTCCTCTTTCCGTCCTGACAGAACCGCCTTCAGCGCGCGTTTGCCGCGGGCGGTCAGACTTTCCACGGCCTCGATGCCGATGTCCATGATCTCGGCGATCTCGGCGTTGGCCAGACCTTCGATATGCCGCAGCACAACCGCCTGCCTTTGCCGCTCGGGCAGCGTGTCGAGCGCGGCCTGCAGCGCGTCGGCTCGGTCCTTCTCGGTCATCGCTTCGACGGCGCTCGCCATGTCGGATGCCGGTTCGGCCACCGCGTCGATATCCACCTGCCCCCGCGTCCTCCGCCTTCGCAGGCGGTCAGTGCAGAGGTTGACGGCCACCCGGTAAACCCATGTCGAGACCTGCGCTTCGCCCTGTCGCCATTCCGGCGCAATCCTCCAGAGCCTCAGCATGGTTTCCTGCACCACGTCTTCGGCCTCGGCATGGTCGCCCAGCACGCGGGCGGCATATCCAAAGAGACGCGGGGCAAGCCGCGACAGCAGGTCGCGCCCCGCCGCGCTGTCGCCGTTTGCATAGGCGACCAGAAGCGCGGCATCCGGGGCATCGCTGGCAGGAGTTCGATCCATCGTTTCTCCGGAGTAGCGCCGGACCGCCGCTCAGGCAATCCGGCGCCATGCGGATCAATTATGGCGCTTGCCGAAGCCACGCTCGCGGCCTTCTCCACGTCCGCCACGCTCGCGCATCATCGCGCGGGCTTCCTCGAACTCCTCGGCGCTGACGCCGCCCGAGTTGTCGGCGTCGAAACGCTCGATCATGCGGATGCCCCTGGCATCGCCGCGCCCGCGCTCGAGGACATCGCGGCTGAGAACGCCGTCGCCATCGGCGTCGAGACGCTCGAACATCTCGGTTGCACGCTCTTCCGCACGTGCGACCTGCGCTGCCTTGAACTCGTCAAGGTTGACGCTGCCATCGCCGTTGGCATCCAGATCGGAGAAGCGGTTGTCGCGCAGCGCGGTCAGGTCTTCGGCGGTGATCTCGCCGCTGCCATCGACGTCAAGCTCCTCGAACGACATCCGCGGGCCGCCGCGGTCCTGTGCGATAGCCGTTCCGGCGCCGACGGCGATCAACGTGGTTGCAAGCAGTATTTTCAGCGTGTTCTTTTCCATCTCAGGGCTCCTTGCCTTGGTTTCTGAGTGTTACACGCAGGGGGTCGGATAATCCGTCGCGGAAGCTCAAACTTTTTTCGCGAGGGTCGGGATACGTGAAACGGAGAGTGCCATGCAGGATATCGTCGTATTGTCGGGGGTGCGGACGGCCATCGGGACGTTCGGCGGATCGCTGGCCGGAATACCGCCCATTGCCCTGGGTGCCACAGTTGCCCGCGCGGCGATAGACCGGGCCGGTGTCGGGGCCGACCGGATCGGGCATGTTGCCTTCGGTCACGTCATCAATACCGAGCCGCGCGACATGTACCTCTCGCGCGCCGCCGCGATCGAGGCGGGGGTGCCCGACACGACGCCCGCGATGAACGTGAACCGGCTTTGCGGTTCGGGCGTGCAGGCGATCGTTTCGGTGATGCAGGCGCTGGCAATGGGCGATTCCGAGTTCGGGCTTGCGGGCGGTGCCGAGAGCATGAGCCGGTCGCCGCATGCTCTGAGCAATGCGCGCTGGGGTCAGAAGATGGGGGATACCGGCGCGGTCGACATGATGCTGGGCGCGCTGACCTGCCCCTTCGGAACCGGGCACATGGGTGTTACGGCCGAGAACGTCGCGGCCGAGCACGGGATCACCCGCGAGGCGCAGGATGCCTTCGCTGCCGAGAGCCAGGCGCGGGCGGCGCGGGCAATCTCGGACGGTCGGTTCCGCGACCAGATCGTGCCGGTCGCAGTGAAGGTGCGGCGCGAGACCATTGCCTTCGAGACGGACGAGCATCCCAAGGCCTCGACGGCAGAGGACCTCGCCCGGCTGCGGCCGGTGTTCCAGAAGGATGGGACGGTGACGGCGGGAAACGCGAGCGGGATCAACGACGGCGCGGCCGCGCTGGTGCTCGCGACGGCGGATGCCGCCGAGAAGGCCGGACTGACGCCACGGGCGCGGATCGTTGGCTATGCCCATGCCGGTGTCAGGCCCGAGGTCATGGGCATCGGGCCGGTGCCCGCCGTGCAGGCGCTTCTGGCAAGGACCGGGCTGGCGGCGGACGATTTCGACTTGATCGAGTCGAACGAGGCCTTCGCGGCGCAGGCGCTTGCGGTGAACAAGGGGCTGGGGCTGGACCCGGAGAAGGTGAACCCCAACGGCGGCGCCATCGCGCTTGGCCATCCGGTGGGCGCGACCGGCGCCATCATTGCGGTCAAGGCACTCTACGAGCTTGAACGGATCGGCGGGCGGAGGGCGCTGGTGACGATGTGCATCGGCGGCGGTCAGGGGATCGCGCTGGCGCTGGAGCGGATCGGGTAGGAGCCGCACGGCTTAACCCCGAATTTACCAAAAGATCCCAGAAAGCGTCGGTACGCCTTTCAGGGAGTGCTGCCGAATGGACCTGTCCCAACGTCTGGCCGCCGAGCGGCGGGCGCGGCTTGCCGCGGAACGCCTGCTCGACCAGATGAAGTCCGAGCTTTACGCCGCGAACGAGAGCCTTTCCGTCCGCGCGCGCACCCTGTCCTCGAAGGTCGCGTCGAGCGACCAGCAGATCGCGGCTGCCCATCACGTGGCGTCCGAATTGCGTGCCCAGTACGAGGAGGCGCAACAGGAACTGGCGAGCGCCGAGAGTGCCATCACC
The DNA here is from genome assembly GCA_022340315.1 of Silicimonas sp. Classification (GTDB taxonomy): domain Bacteria; phylum Pseudomonadota; class Alphaproteobacteria; order Rhodobacterales; family Rhodobacteraceae; genus JAJDOD01. The sequence continues at coordinate 11,891 of JAJDOD010000048.1, forward strand.
ATTGCCGAGCGTCGGCTTTGGGATTCGCTCGAGACGATCCGGGACGGTTTCGCGGTCTTTGGGCCAGACGATACGCTCATTGCAGCCAACCGTTCTTATCTGGCCATCTTCGACGGGCTTGAGATGGTACGGCCCGGCATCTCGCTTCGCGAATTGTTCGCGCTTCTGGCCGAGGAAGGCATCGTCGATACCGGCGGGATGAAGGCGTCCGACTGGCGCGACCACATGCTGGATCGGCTTGCGTCCCAGCGGATCGAAACGGCGGTGCTCAAGATCTGGAACGGCACTTATATCAAACTGATCGACCGGCGCACCCGAGACGGCGATCTCGTCACGCTTGCGCTCAACATCACCGAGCAAATTCAACGGGAACGACAGCTTGAGGAGATCAGCATTCGGGCCGAGGCCGCGAACCGCGCGAAATCGGCGTTCCTCGCCAACATGAGCCATGAGATCCGGACGCCCATGAACGGGATCATCGGGATGGCCGAGCTTATGGCGGAAACGCCGCTGGACGATGAGCAGCGAACCTATGTCGATACGATCAGGTCGTCCGGCGAAGCGCTTCTGGTGATCATCAACGACGTTCTCGATTACTCGAAGATCGAGGCCGACAAGGTGGCGCTGAAGGAACGCGAGTTTGATCTGGAACGCTGTGTTCACGATGTCGCCATGCTTCTGTCGCCCGGCGCGATGGACAAGGGTATTCAGGTCGCGGTGGACTATGACCTGTTCCTTCCGACGCGCTTTGTCGGCGATGCGGGGCGCATTCGGCAGGTTCTCACCAACCTTGTTGGCAATGCGATCAAGTTCACCAACGAAGGTCACGTCGTGATCCAGGTCGTGGGCATGCCGGACGCCGAGGCAGGGACCTACCGCGTGCACGTCACGGTCGAGGACACGGGCATCGGCATTCCGAAGGACAAGCTTGAGGACATCTTCCGCGAGTTTCACCAGGTCGAGAACGAGAGTGATCGGGCGCATGACGGCACCGGGCTTGGCCTTGCCATCAGTGCGCGGCTGATCGGGCTCATGGGGGGCGAGATCTGGGTCGACAGCGAGGAGGGCCGGGGATCGGGCTTCGGTTTCCAGGTCTCGCTTCCCGCCCTGGACGAGGCGGAAGACGCAGTATTCATCCCCGATTGGATGGATCGCGCCATCGTTCTGAGCCGGGCGGGGCTGAACCGCTCGATACTGCTGAAGCAGGTTGGCCTGCTGGGATTGGAACCTGTTCCGACCTTATCCGCGGATAAGGTCACCGAGTTGCAGCCCCTGGAACGCGATATCTTCTTCGTCGGTTCGGATGTCGACGACGACGTTCTGGGTCTGATCGAGGGGTTGAGACGCCAATTCCGTCCGGCTGCCGTGTTCCTGATGACCGACAAGCCGGGCCAGACACAGAAGGCCGAGGCCGGGCTTGTGGATGCCGTCCTGCAGTGGCCGGCATTGCGGCACGACCTGACCCGGTGTCTCAGCGCCGTCGATGAGCCGGCAGCAGCAGAGGGTCCCGCTGCCGCCGCCGAGGACGGCGCGGAACGCGGGACACTTCGGGCGGACACGGGCGAGCCGCGGCAGGATGACGAGGCGCTTGCGGACCAGGAGTGGCTGGTTCAGGCCAGCGAAGTTAACGCGGAGGGCGATGCGTTAACCGGAGAGATCCCGGACCTGCTCTGGTCCGGGTCAGAAGCCGAGGTGCCTGCAGCGGACGATGAGGCCGGTGTGACCGAAGCCGACGACTGGGACGTGGCCTCCTCGCCCGAGGTTGTCGCCGAGGCAACGCGTACTGGTGAGCCGAACCCATCGGAGGGTTTGGATGCCGCGCCGGGGGCTGACGTCACGACCTGCGAGGACGAGGACACTCGGACCGAGGCGCGACAAACCTCGCCCGTCGATGATGACTCGGTGGCGGCGCAAGGGTCGCCCGCCGACGCCGGTTTCGATGCGGGTGAGCCGGAGTTCGACCTGATCGAAGCCCCTCCGCCCGGCGAGGCTGGCGGTCCCCGCCAGATGCGGGTGCTGGTGGCCGAGGACAACCGGACCAACAGGCTGGTCATCGAGAAGATGCTTGGCGGCCTCAACATCTCGCTGACTTTCGCCGAGAACGGCGAGATCGCGGTGGAGCAGTTCCAGTGGCAGCGGCCGGATCTTATTTTCACCGACATCTCGATGCCCAAGATGGACGGCAAGGAAGCCGCCCGGCGTATTCGCGGCATCGAGAAGGAAGGCAATGCCGACCCGTGTCCGATCATTGCCATCACGGCGCATGCGCTGGAGGGCGATGCCGACGAGATCCTTGCCGCCGGCATCGACTTCTATCTGACCAAGCCCGTCAAGAAGGCCGAGTTGGTCTCACACATCCTCGAACACTGTCCGGTCGACCTCGAGCCGGTATTGCCGGTACCGGATCAGGCCGCGGCGGCCTCGGTGCGGTGAAACGCAAGGCTGTCGCCGTCACTCTCGATAAAGCGGTAGCCGCCGAGGTCGAAATATTTCAGCCCTTCGGGCGTGGTGATCCGGTTCTCGATCACGAAGCGCGCCATGCTGCCCCGCGCCTTCTTGGCGAAGAAGCTGACGATCCGGGGCGCGCCGTTCTTCAACTCGTAGAATTGCGGTGTGACCACCTTGAGCTTGAGGGCCGAGCGGTCGACGGCGCCGAAGTATTCCTGGCTGGCGCAGTTGATCAGCGTATCCGTTCCCAGCTCCTCGCCAAGCTGGTTCAGTGACTTCGCGATCCGGTCGCCCCAATAGGCATAGAGCGACGTCCCGCGCCGGGTCCTGAGGCGGCTGCCCATTTCCAGCCGGTAGGGCTGGATGGCGTCGAGAGGGCGAAGGACGCCGTAAAGGCCGGAGAGAATGCGCAAGTGGGTTTGGGCCCGTGCCAACCCGTCGGCATCGAGCGAGCACGCGTCGAAGCCCTGGAAGGTGTCGCCCGCAAAGGCGAAGAGCGCGGGGCGCGTGGCGTCGGCGTTGGGCGCATCCTCGAACGCGCGGAAGCGGTCGCGGTTCAGACGCGCGAGGTCGTCGGAGAGATCCATCAACGCCTTGAGCTTGCCGAGCGTCAGTTGCCGGGCGTGTGAGGCGAGACGGTTGGCATCGCCCTGGAACTGCGGATCGCTTGTCGCGACATCGCGCGGCGTCCAGTCGAGCCGCTTGGCGGGGGAGACGACAACTAGCATCGGGCGCACCTTTCCTTCATCGCGTGGCGGTCAGGACGTATCGCGCTCGTCCCAGTTCGGCAACGGCGAAACCCTGTCTCAGCCGTCTTCCAGGATCTCGGCGAAGGCAGTTCCGAAACGCTCGGCCAGACGGTCGCCAAGCAACCGGTCCAGTTGTTCGCCGGCCCCCGGCCCCAATGCGGCAATACGGGCCAGGAGCGAGGCCGAACAGCTCATCGGTTTGCCGGTGCCGTCGGCACCACGGTTCAGCCGGGCCTGGGCTGCGAGCAGACGGTCATAAACCTCGCCCGCCGCGCGGCCTGCCAGCTTGCGGCGCGCGGGGTGGTCGGGAACCTCGGCGGCGTCGCCGTTGATGACCTCTAGAAAGGTCTGGCCGTAGCGCTCGAGCTTCTTCGCGCCGACGCCGGAGATATGTGACATCTGGTCGAGCGTCGCGGGCCGCTTCTCGGCCATCTCGATCAGCGTGCGGTCGGGGAAGATGACGTAAGCCGGTGCGCGCTGCGCCTCGGCAAGCGCGCGGCGCCTGGCCTTGAGAGCGGAGAGAAGCGGCGCATCTTCGTCCGAGACCAGCGCCTTTGGAGCGCTCCGCCGGGTACCCGACGTTATCGTGTCACGCCGCAGACTGATGGTCTGTTCGCCCTTCAGTATCGGACGGGCGGCCTGGGTCATCCGCAGCCCGCCGTGCCGCTCGGGGTCGGGGCGTACGAGGTCGTGGCCCATCATCTGCCGGAAGATCGCCGCCCATTCGCGCCTGTCGATATCCTGGCCCACGCCGAAGGTGGGTAGCCGGTCATGGCCACGCGCCGAGACCTTTTCGGTTCGCGTGCCGGTCAGGACATCCGTCAGGTGGCCGACCCCGAAGCTTTCGCCGGTGCGCAGGATCGCGGAGAGGGCTTTCATCACGGCTTCGGTGCCGTCGAAGGTCTCGGGCGGCGCGGCGCAGAGATCGCAGTTACCGCAGGCCGCCTCGTCATCCTCGAAGTAGGCCAGGAGCTTCCGGCGGCGGCAGTCCTGCGCCTCGGCCAGTCCCAGAAGCGCGTTGAGACGGCCATGATCGGCAAGGCGGCGTTCGGGCGGCGAGGGGCTTTCGTCGATCTGCATCCGGCGGAAACGGATGTCGTCGGCGCCGTAGAGCGTCAGGGTCTCGGCCGGTTCGCCGTCGCGCCCGGCGCGTCCGACCTCCTGGTAATAGGCCTCGATCGACTTGGGCAGGTCGGCATGGGCGACCCAGCGGATATCCGGTTTGTCGATGCCCATGCCAAAGGCGACGGTAGCGACGACGATCAGCCCGTCCTCGGTCTGGAAGCGACGTTCGACCTCACGGCGGGTGTCCGGTTCCATGCCCGCGTGATAGGCGGCGGCCTGAAGACCGTGATCGTTCAGCGCCTTTGCCAGCGTTTCGGTCTTGGCGCGGGTGCCGCAATAGACGATGCCGGACTGATCCTTGCGCGCGGAGGCGAAGGTGAGGATCTGTTCGCGCGGCTTGCTCTTGGGCGCGAAGGCAAGGTGAATGTTCGGCCGGTCGAAGCCGCCGAGGAAGGTGCAGGGCGCGGCCCCGTCGAAAAGACGCGCGGTGATCTCGGCGCGCGTTTCGCTATCGGCGGTGGCGGTAAAGGCGGCGAGCGGGACATCCAGCGCGCGGCGAAGTGCACCGATGCGCAGATAATCGGGGCGGAAGTCATGGCCCCACTGGCTGACGCAATGCGCCTCGTCCACCGCCAGCAGTGTCACTCCGGCCTGCGCGAGCAGCCGATCGGTGCCGCCGGTCGCAAGCCGTTCGGGCGCCATGTAGAGCACCTTGAGCGAGCCTTGGGCGAGGCCTGCGTAGACCGCGTCGGTCTCGTCCTGCGTGTTGCCAGAAGTCAGGGCCGCCGCCGCAACGCCTGCCTCTCTCAGTGCGCGGACCTGGTCGCGCATCAGTGCGATCAGGGGCGAGATCACCACGGTCAGGCCGGGGCGCAGCAGCGCGGGAAGCTGGTAGCAGAGCGACTTGCCGCCGCCGGTCGGCAGGATGGCAAGCACATCCTCGCCACGGGTGACCGAGGCGACGATTTCTTCCTGCAGCGGGCGGAAAGCGTCGAAGCCGAAGATGTCGGATAACAGGGAGCGGGCGGTCGGGTGCGCGCCGTCCATCACTTGCCTCGAATTTTGTTCAACTGCTCTTGGTTTCACATTTGCATGTGAACGTCAGGTGAACAACCTAGAAGCGCGCGAAGCAGCCAGCGCTTGCCATCAGGTTCAGGATCAGGATGTCGCGCACGATGATGATCCCGATAAACACCACCAGCGGTGCGAGATCGAGCGCGCCGGTGTTCGGCAGCATGCGCCGGATGGGACCGTAGACCGGTTCGAGCAACCGCGTCAGGCCGTCCCAGATCGAGTGCACGAGCGGCTGCCGCAGGTTGAGCACCTGGAAATTGATCAGCCAGCTCATGATGATATGCGCCAGCATGATGTAGAAGGCCACGTTCAGAAGAAGGTGGAGGATTTGCAATATCGAACACATGGGTCGCACGTCCTGTTTTTCGTGGCTTTTCAACTAAGCGGTGATCAAGGGGCGTGCAAGTCCGGCGTGCCATCGGCCTTAACCGGGTGTTCGGGCTGACGCGCCGCGTGCCGGGCACTTGCGGAAACCGCCTGCCGGCTGTCTAACTTGAACGCGGCAGGCAGGGCATGGCATGAACAAACGTATCCTGGGGTGGTTTTTCTTCGACTGGGCGTCGCAGCCCTATCACACGCTTCTGGTGACGTTCATCTTCGGTCCGTTCTTCGCTGCGACGGCGACGGGCTACTTCGCGGGCACCGGGCTGGACGAGCAGGCGGCGGATGCGCGGGCGCAATCGCTCTGGTCGCTGGGTCTTACCTTCGCGGGTCTTGTCGTGGGGTTCGGTGCACCTTTCCTTGGTGCGATGGCAGACCGGAGCCGCAGCCGGATGCCCTGGATTGTCGGCTTCTCTGTGGTCTATGTCCTTGCTGCCGCATTGCTTTGGGGCACTCAGCCGGATGGGTCCAACCTGTTCTTCGCGCTGGCCATGTTCGCGCTTGGCTTCATCGCGGCGGAATACGCGCTGGTCTTCACCAATGCACAGCTTCCCGGCCTTGCGGCGCACTCCGAGACCGGGCGGCTTTCGGGCTCGGGCTTCGCGTTCGGGTATCTTGGCGGATTGATTGCGCTGATCCTGGCGCTGAGCTTTCTGGTCGAGCAGTCGTCGGGCCGGACGCTTATCGGCATCGCGCCGGGGTTCGGGCTGCTGGATGCCGAGGCAAGGGAAGGCACGCGCGCCGTCGGTCCCTTCGTGGCAGTCTGGTTCGGTGTCTTCATGATCCCCTACTTTCTGTGGATGCGCGATCCCGGAGAGGCGGCAGCGCGCCGGCCACAGGGATCGACGATCGCAAGCGTGGCAGCGACGATCCGTGGGCTCAGGCACCGTCCGAGCCTGGCGTCATTCCTTGCCGGATCGATGCTCTATCGGGATGCCTTGAACGGGCTCTACGGCTTCGGCGGCACCTATGCGCTTCTCGTGCTCGATTGGGAGATCACGCGGATCGGCGTCTTCGGCATCATCAGCGTGATCTCGGCTGCGGGTCTTTCGTGGCTTGGCGGCCGACTGGATCGGCGCCTTGGTCCGAAACCGGTGATCGTCGGCGCTGTGGTGATCCTGATCCTGGTCTGTGTGACCATCGCGGGCATGACGCGCGAGGCGCTCTTCGGAATGCCGCTGGCTGAGGGTTCCAGCCTGCCGGACACGATCTTTCTTGTCTGCGGTGTGATGATCGGGGGTCTTGGGGGCACGCTTCAGGCGGCCAGCCGGTCGCTGATGGTCCGGCATTCCAAACCGGGAGCGGAAACCGAGGGCTTTGGCCTCTACGGTCTGGCGGGGCGCGCGACATCCTTCCTCGCGCCCGCGCTGATCGGTGTGGTGACTGCCGCAACAGGCGATGTGCGGAATGGTGTCCTGCCGCTGATCCTTCTCTTTATTTTGGGATTGCTTCTGCTACGGTGGACCCAATCAGAGGGAGATCGAGCAGGCCAATGGTCCGAAACATCCTCGCCGCATGTCTAGCTGTCTGCCTATTCGCCGCCCAGGCGGATGCGCAGCAACTTGCAAAAGAGCTTTTCGGTGCAAAGAGAACCGGCAGCAGCCACCGCGCCGCGCCCTATGGCGGATATGCCAAGGGCTGTCTTGCGGGCGGCGTGCAGCTTCCTGAAACCGGCCCGACCTGGCAGGCGATGCGGCTGAGCCGCAACCGGAACTGGGGTCATCCGGAGACCGTGAAATTCATCGAACGGCTTTCCGGGTTTGCCGCCAGGAAGTTGCCGGGGTGGAACGGGATTTATATCGGCGACATCTCGCAACCACGGGGCGGGCCGATGCTGAGCGGCCACAGAAGCCACCAGATCGGCCTCGACGCCGACATCTGGCTGCGGCCGGCGACCGACATGCGCCTGAGCCGGTCGGCCCGTGAAAGCGTCTCGTCAATCTCGATGCGCCGGGCCGAGGGGGCGTATGTCAACGACAACTGGACGCGCCAGCATCACGAGCTTCTGAAGGCGGCGGCCAAGGACCGCGCCGTGGCGCGCATTTTCCTGTTTCCCGGCGCGAAGGTGCAGATGTGCAAGGACGAGAAGGGTGACCGGAGCTGGCTGAGGAAGATCCGGCCCTGGTGGGGGCATCACTACCATTTCCATGTCCGACTGAACTGCCCGAGAGGTGCGTCCGGCTGCCAGGATCAGGCACCGCCGCCGCCGGGCGACGGATGTGCCGAGGCGCAGCGATGGGTGAATGACATCCTCAACCCGCCGCCGCCGAAACCTCGCGACCCGAACGCGCCAGCGCCGGCACCGCGCCGCGAATACGTTCTCGCCGACTTGCCAAAGCAATGCTCGGGCGTGTTGTCGCGCTGATCCTGCCGATGCTGGCTTCTCCGGCGGTTGCCGGGGAGTTGGAGCTTGTCGGCACTTTCGATCTTGAGACCGAGACCGTCATTGGCGTGTCCGGGCTGGAAGTATCCGCCGACGGGGCTTCATTCGTGGCCGTGGGAGACCGCGGGTGGTGGATCGAAGGCCGGTTCGACCGGCGTGGCGGGATACTCAACGGCGTGGAGATAGAGAATGTCTCTGCGATCATCGGGCAGGATGGGTTTCCCGTACCGGCACGACGTGTGGGCGATTGGTCCGATGCTGAGGGGCTGGCTGTGGCGCCGGACGGAACCGCCTGGGTGTCATTCGAGCGCTGGGCCCATGTCTGGCGGTTCGATGACTTGGGCGCGGCCGCGAAGTGGATCAAGGACCATCCGACTTTCTACGATCATTCGGACAACTGGCAGCTTGAAGCCGCTGCCATCGCGCCGGATGGGACGGTCTATGTCTTCTCGGAAAAGCCGCTTCCCGAGGGCTTTCCCATCTATCGTCTGGGTGCGGACGATCTCTGGGTGATCGACGGCTATCTTCCCGAGCAGGATGTGTTCGCCATCGTCGGCGCGGACTTCGCGGACGACGGTTCGCTGTATCTGTTGGAGCGCAAGCTGGTCGTCGGGCTTTGGTGGCAAAACCGCATACGCCGAGTGCGGCTCGATGGCAGCGAGGATACCGTCCTCTGGACTGGCGAGCGCGGAGAGTTCGGCAATCTCGAAGGCATCTCGGTCTGGCAGGACGAGCGCGGCCTTCGCCTGACGCTCGTATCCGACAACAATGGCTCGAAGGACGAACCGACACAGTTCGTCGAGTTTCGCTTGACCGAGTGAGGCAGGAGAGATAGGCGGCGCTGTCCCGAGCGGGCCAAGTCTCCGAACACCTTGTCAAAACGGAACCACGCATGACACGTCTTCTTCCCGGCATTGCCGCAATGGCGGCGATCGTCGTCGCCTCGAACATCCTGGTCCAGTTCCTGTTCGGTCAATGGCTGACCTGGGGCGCCTTCACCTATCCTCTCGCGTTCCTGGTCACGGACGTGATGAACCGCGTCTACGGAGCGCCGACCGCGCGCAAGGTGGTGCTTGCGGGGTTCGTCACCGGCGTCGCCTGTTCGCTGATCGGCACGCAGATCACGGGCGAGTTCGGGCCGCTGGTTACCTGGCGGATCGCCATTGGCTCGGGCCTCGCGTTCCTGACCGCGCAGCTTCTGGACGTGAATATTTTCAACCGGCTGCGCGAGGGCACATGGTGGCGTGCGCCTTTGGTTTCGTCGCTTGTCGGGTCGGCCGTCGATACCGCACTCTTTTTCAGCATCGCCTTCTCGGCGGCACTCAGCTTTCTCGAACCGGCGAACGACGTGGGCTGGGCCGGCGAGATCCTGCCGCTGCTGGGCGTCGGGCCGGAAGCGCCGCTGTGGGTCTCGCTCGCGGTGGCCGACTGGTGCGTAAAACTTGGGCTGGCACTGCTTGCACTGGTGCCATTTCGCCTGATTGTGAAGCGAGTGATCGCAGATGCGGCATGATTTAATTTGACAGACACAAAATCTATGCCAACCTCCCCTTATCGGCAATCAATGAAAGGAGGTGGTCCAGTGTCTAGAGCGATATTGGAGAATGAGGTCCGGACAGTCAGGGAGGCCGTCGTCTAGGGCAATCCCAAAGACAGAACATTCCTGATTGGGCGTTCGGAACCACTCTGGTCCCTAACTGGCCCATCTCCAAGAACCTCGGAAGGGTCACCCATCGGTGACCCTTCTTTCATTTCCGAGTGACGTGGCCCAGGTGGGCCTCCATCGCCACGGCTCCGTCCGAGCGTTCGATCCGCGCGCCGTCGCCAACTGAGGCGATGCGGATGGGGCTGGTTTCGAATACCGGCGCTGTTGCGCGATAGGCGTAACGGCAGGGCGATGGCTCGGGGATGAGCGTATCGGCGAGATACGTTGCCAGCAGTGGGCCGTGAACGACGAGACCGGGGTAGCCCTCGACGTCGCGGCAGAAATCGCGATCCCAATGTATCCTGTGACCGTTCTGGGTGATGGCGGAATAGGCGACAAGTGTCGTGTCCGGCACCACGCGGTAACCACCGGGAATGGGGTCGCCGGCGTTGCGAAGCGGTGCGACGGCAAGCCCGCGGTCGCGGTAGACGATGGTCTGCGTCTCGCGGAGCGCCGGGCCGCCCTGGTCGATCTCGTGTTCAACGGTGACAAAGCAGAGATCGCCGCTCTTGCCGCTCTTGAAGGCTACGTCCGCGATGCGGCTGCGCTTGTGTGCGGGCGTCCCGATGGCGAGGGGCCGGATGATCTCGACCGTGCCGGCCGCCCACATGCGCCGCTCGAAGGGCGCGGGCGGCATGAAGAGCCCGAGGCGCTCGTGCCCGTCATGGCCCACGTCGCGCTCCGGGATCGCCGGGTTGAAATAGGCCCAGTGCCAGGTGGTGCGAAGCCTGTCGCCAAGGGGCTGGTCAAGCAGGGTCGCGAGCTTCATGGCCGGTTCCGGGGCCATGCTGTCGGCAAGCACCCGCTCGCGGCCAATGTAGGACAGGCATTGCTCGCGGATGTCGTCGATCATCAGTAGCTCCGGGGCAGGTCGAGGATGTGCTCGGCGATGTAGGAGAGGATCATGTTGGTCGAGATCGGCGCGACGCGATATAACCTGGTTTCGCGGAACTTGCGCTCGACGTCGTATTCCTCGGCAAAGCCGAAGCCGCCGAAGGTCTGCACGCACATGTCCGCCGCCGCCCAGCTTGCCTCGGCGGCGAGGTACTTCGAAAGATTGGCTTCCTCGCCCGGGTTCTCGCCCGCGTCGTAGAGTGCAAGCGCTTTCTGCACCATCAACTCGGCGGCGCGCATCTGCGCGTAGACCTCGGCGATCGGGAACTGCACGCCCTGGTTCTGCGCGATGGGGCGCCCGAAGAGGGTGCGGTCGCGGGCATAGTCGCTGGCCCGGCCGATGAACCACTTGGCGTCGCCGATGCATTCCGCCGCGATCAGCATCCGCTCGGCGTTCATGCCGGAGAGGATGTAGCGGAAGCCTTTTCCCTCTTCCCCGATGAGGCTCGCGGCAGGGACCGGGACGTTGTCGAAGAAGACCTCGGTCGTGGCATGGTTCATCATGGTGCGGATCGGGCGAATGGTCATGCCGTTCTCGCGCGCGTGGTTCATGTCCAGGAGGAAGACGGAAAGGCCCTGGTGTTTCTTCTCGACCTGGTCGCGCGGCGTGGTGCGGGCGAGCAGGATCATCAAGTCGGAATGCTCGGCGCGGCTGGTCCAGATTTTCTGCCCGCTGATGCGCCAGCCGCCGCCGTCACGCCGGGCAGTCGTCTTCAGCGCGGCAGTGTCGGTGCCGCTGGAGGGTTCGGTCACGCCAAAGGCCTGAAGCCGAAGTTCGCCGCTGGCGATGCGGGGAAGATAGGCCTGCTTCTGAGTTTCCGAACCATGCCGGAGCAGCGTTCCCATCGTGTACATCTGGGCGTGGCAAGCACCTGCCGAGCCGCCGGAACGATGGATCTCTTCGAGGATCGCGGCGGCGGCCGAAAGCGGCAGCCCGGCGCCGCCATATTCTTCCGGGATCAGAGCGGCAAGGTAGCCGGCCTCGGTCAGCGCCGTGACGAATTCCTCCGGGTAGGCGCGGTCGCGGTCGAGGGCCTGCCAGTACCGGCCGGGGAATGCCTCGCACAGCCGCGAGACGGCGTCCCGGATATCCTGGTGGCTGTCATTCATCGTTCGAAGAGTATCCTGGGGGGCTCCGGGGGGTGAACCCCCCCGGCGGGCCGGCGCGCGGAACGCGCGGCGACATCAGGACCGTACGAGCTTCTCATAGGCATCCGAGATCTCGCGTGTCATTGCGCCGACCTCGAAATTGTAGTCCCCGATCTGCCCGACCGGAGTGACCTCGGCGGCGGTACCGGTCAGCCAGCACTGCTCGAAGCTTTCCAGTTCTTCCGGCATGATGTGGCGTTCATGGACCTTGATCTGGCGATCCTTCAGCATCCCGATGACGGTTTGCCGGGTCAGACCGTTCAGGAAGCAGTCGGGATCGGGCGTGTGAACCTCGCCATCCTTGACGAAGAAGATGTTCGCCCCCGTCGCCTCGGCCACGTAGCCGCGATAGTCCATGAAGAGCGCGTCGGAACAGCCTTTCGCCTCGGCGGCGTGCTTGGAGGTCGTGCAGATCATGTAGAGGCCAGCGGCCTTGGCGTGGACCGGGATGGTCTCGGGCGAGGGCCGACGCCATTTTGCGATATCCAGCTTCGCACCCTTGAACTTGGCGTCGCCGTAGTAGCTGCCCCATTCCCAGGACGCGATGGCAAGATGGACCGGATTGCGCGCGGAGGCGACACCCATATCCTCGCCCGCGCCGCGCCAGGCGACGGCGCGCACGTAGGCGTCAGTCAGGCCGTTTGCGGTGAGGACCTGCTGTTTGGCGGCCTCGATCTCGTCCACGGTGTAGGGGATCTGGAAATCAAGCTGACCGGCGGAGAAATGCAGCCGTTCCGAGTGCTTGCGGCTTTCGAAGATCTTGCCGTTATAGGCGCGCTCGCCCTCGAATACCGACGAGGCGTAGTGTAGCGCATGTGTCAGGATGTGAACGTTGGCGTCGCGCCAGTCGATCATCTTGCCATCCATCCAGATCAACCCGTCGCGGTCGTCGTAGGCAGCCATTTCCGGTCTCCGTTTTTCAAAAGTTGCGCAATTAGTTCCGAAACGGTCATAAAGTTGCGGAAAATCTGTGCATCGCTATCAGTCAACCCTTGGAATGTCAACAAGGCTGACATAAAACGGGATGCGAAATCATGAGAAAGACATGAGCGACAAGGCCAGCACCACCGGAAACGAGACGCTTCTGTTCCTGACCGACGATCAGCTTCGGAAGGGAATCGAGGCCATGTTCTTTGCGTATCGGGGCTTCACCGCCGATCCCGACCGCATTCTCTCGGACAAGGGGTATGGCCGGGCGCATCACCGGGCGGTTCATTTCATCAACAGGAGCCCGGGAACCACGGTCAACAACCTGCTTTCGATCCTCGGGGTTACGAAGCAATCGCTGAACCGGGTACTTCGGACCCTTATCGAGGATGGGCTGGTCGAGAGCCGGGTCGGCACGCGCGACCGGCGCGAGCGCCACTTGTACCTGACGGAAAAAGGCGAAACACTTGAATCGGAACTTTCGACCGCGCAGCGAAACCGCATGCGGGCGGCTTTCCGGCAGGTCGGGCCGGAGGCGGTTGTCGGGTTCCGGCAGGTTCTTGAGGCCATGATGGATAGCGAGTTGCGCAATCACTACGTCCAGTTGCGAGAGGCCGGTGAATGAGCGATCCGGACGCGCATCTGCTGATCGTCGACGATGACGAACGCATTCGGGGGCTGTTGCAGAAGTTTCTTATCCGGAACGGCTTCCTTGTCTCCTCGGCGCGTGACGCCGCCCATGCCGAGCGTATCCTGAGCGGTCTCGACTTCGACATGATCATCCTTGACGTGATGATGCCCGGTGAGGATGGCGTGGCCTTCTGCCGCCGGCTTCGCGAGCGGCGCGAGGAGTTGCCGATCATGCTTCTGACGGCGAAAGGCGAGACGTCGGAGAGGATTGCCGGGCTGGAGGCGGGCGCGGATGACTATCTGCCGAAGCCATTCGAGCCCAAGGAACTGCTGTTGCGGATCAACTCGATCCTGCGTCGCGTTCCGGCGCAGGAACCGGCCGACGCGGCGCCCAAGGTGCTGGCGCTTGGCCCGCTGCGTTATGACATCGAGAAGGGCACGATGTGGAACGGCGACACGCCAGTACGTCTGACAGCAACCGAAGCGCAGCTTATGCGGATATTCTCGGCCAGCCCTGGCGAGGCGCTTTCGCGCGGGAAACTGGTCGAGGACCTTGGGCGGGACGGCGGGCAGGCGCAGGAGCGTGCCGTCGATGTGCAGATCACCCGGCTGAGGCGCAAGCTGGAGAACGATCCGAAGCAGCCGCGCTATCTTCAGACAGTGCGTGGCGCGGGCTACATGCTGGTGCCGGATTGATCCCGAAGGGGCCTAGGTCAGCGCGATCTTGATGCCGAGCAGGCCGAGGATGCCGCCGAAGACCCGGTCGAGCGAGGACTTGAGCCGCGCATAGGCCGCGCGCGATGTCTCGAACGAGAAGATACGGGCGACACCCGCGGTGCAGACCGTCTCGTTGACGAAGATCGCGGCGAGAAGAGCGGCGAGCGTCCAGGTCGGCGCCTCCGGGGGAATTGTGCCGACGAAGACGGCGCCGAAGAAGATGGCCGGTTTGGGGTTTGCCAGTTGGGTTGCCAGGCCGAACCGGGTTGCAGAGATGTCCGATCTCGGTGCGCCGTCCCGCGAGGGGGCAGGGACCGGGTCCGGGGCGTGCCGCCACATCTGCAGAGCGATCCAGAGCAGGAACAGCCCGCCCGCCAGTTTGAAGCCGATCAGGAGTGCCGGGGCAACCTGGAACAGGACCGCCAGTCCGAAGAGCGCGGCAGTTGCCCAGACAAGCGCGCCGATCCCGCAGCCCAAGGCATAGAAGGCGCCGGTTCGCATTCCCTCGGTCACGCCGATGCGCGCGGACATCAGGATTGTCGGCCCCGGCGATGCGGCGGCGACAAGGTGCAGAAGCCAGGCGGCCAGGAAGGCAGTGAGGGTCATTGTCGATCTCGCGTTGGTCAGCGGCTACTGTTCCTGCAAGCGCCGCACTGTCAAGATGGAACGCCCACGCTTGCACTCGGCCGGGATATCTGGAAACAGATCTCCATGACCCTGATCTACTGGAACGATGCCGCGCTTGGGCATGTGACGCCGCCGGGACACCCCGAAAGGGTGGCGCGGGTCGAGGCGCTCTGGCCCGCGCTTCGCGAGATCGGCGGGCTGGAATGGCGGGATGCGCCACTGGCCGCGCGCGGGGATGTGCTGCGGTGCCACCCGGAAACCTACGTCTCGCGGATCGAGGCGTCGATTCCGGGCAGTTCCTATCGTTCGCTCGATGCCGATACCCATGTCTCGTCCGGGTCGCTGGATGCGGCGATGCGGGCGGTGGGCGGATGCACCGCCGCGGTCGATGCCGTGCTGGGCGGCGAGGCGAAGACAGCCTTTGTCGCCATGCGCCCCCCCGGCCACCATGCCGAGCGCGAAACGGCGATGGGTTTCTGTCTGTTCGGAACGGCGGCGATCGCGGCGAAATACGCGCTGGACCATCACGGACTTTCGCGGGTCGCGGTGCTGGATTTCGATGTGCATCACGGCAACGGCACGCAGGACCTTCTGTGGGAGGAGGAGCGCACGCTGTTCTGTTCGTCGCACCAGATGCCGCTTTATCCCGGTACCGGCGGGACGCACGAGACAGGGGCGCATGGCAATGTTCTGAACGCGCCGCTGGCGCCGATGACCGGCGGTCGCGAGATGCGGCGCGCCTGGGGCGACATGATCCTGCCGGCCGTTGACGATTTCGCGCCGGAGCTGATCATCATTTCTGCCGGGTTCGATGCCCATGCCGATGACCCGCTAGCCAATCTCAACTGGGTCGAGGACGATTTCCGCTGGGTGACGGAGGCGATTTGCGAAGTTGCGGCAAGCCATTCGCAAGGCCGCGTGGTCTCGACACTCGAAGGCGGCTATGATCTGGACGCGCTGGCGGCGAGCGGCGTGGCCCATGTCGAGGCCCTGAAGGAGCACGAAGGATGAGCGAAACACCTGTTGCGGGGATGAGCTTTGAGGACGCGATGAAGGAACTCGAGGCGGTGGTCACGCGGCTTGAATCGGGCGATGTGCCGCTTGAGGATTCGATCAAGCTTTACGAGCGCGGCGCGGCGCTGAAGGCGCATTGCCAGAAGAAACTCGCCGAGGCCGAGGAGAAGGTCCATCAGATCACGCTCGATGGCGAGGGCAACCCCAAGGGGACGGCGCCGGCCGACGTTCAGTGACGTTCGAGGAGCGTCTTCGAGCCTGCGCGGCTGCGGTCGAGGCGCATCTTGATGCGCGGCTTGCCAGCTTTCCCGACACCGGACTGGCAAGTGCGATGCGCTATGCCGTGACCGGCGGAGGCAAGCGGCTGCGGGGTTTCCTGGTGCTGGAAAGCGCGGCGTTGCACGGGATTTCCGAGCGCGATGCAATTGGCGCGGCGGCGGCGATCGAGGCGATCCACGCCTATAGCCTGGTTCATGACGATCTGCCCTGCATGGATGATGACGATCTGCGCCGCGGCAAGCCCACCGTTCACAAGGCCTGGGACGAAGCGACAGCGGTACTTGCAGGAGACGGGTTGCAGAGTTTCGCGTTCGAGCTGATTGCGGACGGGAGCTTGCCCGCCGAGCGGCGGCTGGAGCTTTCGCGTTCGCTCGCCGTTGCTTCGGGTGCTTCGGGAATGGCCTATGGCCAGGCGCTCGACATCGCCGCCGAGACGGCGGGTGAGCCGTTGTCGCTTGACGAGATAACGACGCTGCAAGCGGGCAAGACCGGGGCGCTGATCGAGTGGTCGGCGACGGCCGGCGCGCGGATGGCCGGGGCGGATATCGGCCCGCTTCAGGGATATGCGCGCGCGCTGGGCCTCGCTTTCCAGATCGCCGACGACATACTCGACGTGGAAGGGGACGAAGCGAAAACGGGCAAGCGGCTGAAAAAGGACGCCGATGCGGGCAAGGCGACTTTCGTCAGTCACCTGGGGCTGGACGGGGCAAGAGCGCGGGCTCGGGAATTGGTGGACGAAGCTATTGACGCGGTCTCCTTGTATTCTGCACAAGCCGTTTACCTTAAAGAAGCAGCGCGTTTTGTAGTGTCGCGCGAAACCTGAATGGTGAACGGATAGGCCGGATGGCAGACAGACCAGAGACCCCCCTGTTGGACACGGTGTCCAGCCCCGCAGACATGAAGCGTCTGACGAATGCCGAGTTGCATGCGCTGGCGCGCGAGCTTCGGGCCGAGACGATCAGCGCGGTGAGCGAAACCGGGGGGCATCTGGGGGCCGGGCTCGGAGTGGTCGAACTGACCGTCGCGCTGCACGCGGTTTTCGACGCGCCGAAGGACAAGCTGATCTGGGACGTCAGCCACCAGTGTTACCCGCACAAGATCCTGACCGGCCGCCGCGACCGCATCCGGACGCTGCGCCAGAAGGACGGGCTTTCGGGTTTCACCAAGCGGTCGGAAAGCCCTTATGACCCCTTCGGTGCCGCGCATTCTTCGACCTCGATTTCCGCCGCTCTCGGTTTTGCTGTGGCGCGCGATCTCGGCGGGACGACCGAAACGGGTCTTGGCGACGCCATCGCCGTTATTGGTGACGGAGCGATCAGCGCGGGCATGGCGTATGAGGCGATGAACAACGCCGGCCACCTGAAGAAACGGCTGATCGTCATCCTGAATGACAACGAGATGTCGATTGCCCCTCCTGTGGGGGCGATGTCGTCGTACCTCTCGCAACTCTACGCAGGCGCGCCGTTCCAGGAGTTGAAGGCCGCCGCGAAGGGTGCGGTCAGCCTGTTGCCCGAGCCGTTTCGCGAGGGGGCGAAGCGGGCGAAGGACATGCTGAAACACACCGTTGTCGGCGATGGCGGGACGCTTTTCGAGGCGTTGGGGTTCTCGTATCTCGGCCCTATCGACGGGCATGATCTGGACCAGTTGCTGCCCGTCCTGCGGACCGTCAAGGACCGGGCGACCGGCCCGATCCTGATCCATGTCATCACCAGAAAAGGCAAGGGTTACGCGCCTGCCGAGACTGCGCGCGACAAGGGGCACGGGGTTGCCAAGTTCGACGTGGTGACGGGCGAACAGAAGAAGGCGCCGTCCAATGCGCCGTCCTACACCAAGGTTTTCGCCAAGTCGCTGATCGACGAGGCAAGCCGCGACGACAGGATCTGCGCGGTGACAGCCGCGATGCCGGACGGTACCGGGCTGGACCTCTTTGCCGAGCGTTTCCCGTCGCGTTGTTTCGATGTCGGGATCGCAGAACAGCATGGCGTGACCTTCAGCGCCGGACTTGCGGCGGGCGGGATGAAACCTTTCTGCGCGATCTACTCGACCTTCCTGCAACGGGGTTACGACCAGGTCGTGCATGACGTGGCCCTGCAACGGCTGCCGGTCAGGTTCGCCATCGACCGCGCCGGGCTGGTGGGAGCTGACGGTGCGACCCACGCGGGCGCCTTCGACATCGGTTTCATGGCCAACCTGCCGGGCATGGTGGTGATGGCAGCGGCGGATGAGGCGGAACTGGTCCACATGGTCGCCACGGCGGCAGCGCATGACGATGGCCCCATCGCCTTCCGCTATCCGCGCGGCGAGGGCGTCGGCGTCGAGATGCCGGCGCGCGGCGAGGTGTTGGAGATCGGCAGGGGGCGGATCGTCAGGGAAGGTTCGGGGGTCGCGATCCTCTCCTTCGGCACGCGGCTGTCGGAAGTGGAGAGGGCCGTCGAGGCGCTGGGGGCGAAGAAGATCAAGCCGACAGTGGCGGACGCGCGTTTTGCCAAACCGCTGGACCGCGATCTTGTCCTCGATCTTGCGGCGCGGCACGACGCGCTGATCACGATCGAGGAGGGGGCGGTTGGCGGTTTTGGCAGCCATGTGGCGCAGCTTCTGGGCGACGAGGGCGTGTTCGACCACGGCCTGAAGTTCCGCTCGATGGTGCTGCCGGATATATTCATCGACCAGGCCAGCCCGCGCGCCATGTACGATGTCGCGGCGATGAACGCCGGGCATATCGAGGCCAAGGTGCTAGAAGTGCTTGGGGTTGAGACTTTGACGAAGCGGGCTTGATCGACGCCTGTTCCGCGACAATGATCGGGGGACAGCGGGAGGGTTCGCATGATTCGCTTACTGGCTGTCCTTTGTTCCCTGATTCCAGGCCTGGCTGCGGCACAGGTTGCGCCAAGTTCTGCGGAGGTCGAGGCCTATGACGGCCTGCACCGCGCGGCACATGAGGGCGATGTCGCCGCCATTCAGGTACTAGTGGCGTGGTCCGATCTTGAAAAGCGCGATGGTCGCGGGCGTACTCCGGTACATGTTGCCGCCTTCGCGTCTCAGGACGAGGCGTTGCGCGCGCTGGCAGAAGCGGGTGCCAACATGAACGCGCTGGAGGGTCAGGCGTATGACGCGGTCACCATAGCGGCTGTCGCGGACGATCCCGAACTGATGTCTCTTGCAATCGAGCTTGGCAACGATCCCGGTCTGGTCACCAGTCCCTATAACGGCACCGCGCTGATCGCGGCGGCGCATTTGGGTCATGACGAGGTCGTGCGGCGGTTGATCGCGGCAGGTGCGCCCCTGGATCACGTCAACAACCTTGGCTGGACGGCGCTGATCGAGGCGGTGATCCTCGGCGATGGCGGGCCGAAGCATCAGCGCGTGGTGCGCGCGCTTGTCGATGCCGGGGCCGACCGGGAGCTGGCTGACCGCGATGGCCGCACGCCGCTGCAACTGGCCGAGGCGGCGGGGTACACGGCGATTGCAGGAATTCTGCGCGAGTAGGCCGGTCTAGCGCGCGTCCAGCTTTCGTTCGATGGATTCGAGTCGCCGCAGTATCTCCTCGCGGTGCGCTTCTGTCGCGGCCACTTCCTCCTCGGCATGGGCATCCTGCATCGAGTTCACGATAAGACCGACAACCAGGTTCACCACCGCGAATGTGGTGACGAGGATGAAGGGTACGAAGAAGACCCAGGCGTAGGGATAGACCTCCATCACGGGGCGGACGATCCCCATCGACCAGCTTTCCAGCGTCATGATCTGGAACAGCGAATAGGCCGAGAGGCCGAGCGTGCCGAACCAGTCGGGGAAGATGTCCCCGAAGAGCTTGGTGGCGATGACCGCCGCGATGTAGAAGATCAGGGCCATCAGGCCGAAAACCGAGGCCATGCCGGGGACGGCGGAGAGAAAGCCCTCGATCACGCGGCGCAGGCGAGGCATGGCCGAGACGAGGCGCAGCACCCGCAGGATGCGGAGCGCACGCAGTACCGACAGTCCACCGGTTTCCGGGACGTACGAGATTGCGACCACCGCAAAGTCGAACAGGTTCCAGCCGTTGCGGAAGAAGGCCGGGCCACGGGCAAAGAGCTTGGCGGCAATCTCGATCGTGAAGATCGCCAGGCAAATCCGGTCGATCCCGATGATCAGCGCACCCGCCGATGCCATCAGCGTGTCGGATGTCTCCATGCCTAGCGTGATTGCGTTCACGACGATCACGGTAATGATGAAATTCTGGGTCAGCGACTTGTCGAGTAGGCTGCCAATGCGGGCGCGAAGGGTCATTGTCTGCTCATCGGTTCTTTCGCGCTCGATATGGCGCATCTTGCGAAAGGTGCAAGCGGTCAGCCGTTCTCCAGCGCCAGAAGCGCGGCGAGGCCGGTGCGATAGTCCGGGTATTTCAGCTTCACGCCAAGCTCGGACTTGATGCGCTTGTTACAAACGCTCTTCGATTCCGCGTAGAAACTGCGCGCCATTGGCGTCATCTCGGCTTCGTCGAAATCCACCGCGGGCGGCAGCGGCAGGTTCAAGAGTTCGGCGGCAAGGGCGATCACGTCCTGCGGCGGCGCGGGGTCGTCGTCGCAGACGTTGTAGATCGCGCCCGGGTTCGGGTGCTCGATCGAGGCGAGCACCGTCGCGGCGATGTCCTCGACATGGATGCGGCTGAACACCTGGCCGTCCTTGATGATCCGCCGCGCCGTTCCGTTCCGGACCTTGGCAAACGGGCCGCGTCCGGGGCCGTAGATTCCGGCGAGACGGAAGATGTGCAGCGGCAGGCCGAGCGCAGCCCAGGCCGCTTCGGCCTCGACCCGCGCGCGGCCACGCCGTGTGGCGGGGGTTAGCGGTGCGGTCTCGTCGACCCAGTCGCCTTGGTGGTCGCCATAGACGCCGGTTGTCGAAAGGTAGCCGACCCATTCGAGATGCCTTGCCGCTGCGAGCTCTGCGCCGCAGTCGTTCAGTACGGGATCGCCGGTTTCGTCGGGTGCGACGGATGTCAGGAGGTGCGTCGCTTCAGCGACAGGCAGGGCGTTACCCGGCCAGATCACCGGATCGACGCCCTCCGCCGCAAGCCGCGCGGCCTTGTCTTCCGAGCGCGTCGTGCCGATCACGCGCCATCCGCGTGCCATGAGCCGCGGGGCCAGCGCGTGCGCCGAGAAGCCGTGACCGATTGAGAGCAGTGTTGGTGCCATGCGCCCTAGATCAGCATTTGCACGGCGATTGGCAAGCCTAGCTGTCGGCTTCCGGCTTCCCGGTCTTCTCGGGTTTCTCTCCGCCGATACCGGCGAGACCCGCGATCAGCCCGGCAAGAAGCAGCAGCGCCAGTTCGGGGTTGTGCTGTTTCGCGGCCTTGCGCCGCGCCACTTCAAGCCCGGCGATCAGGCAGAGCGCCAGCAGCACAAGGATGCCGCCGGTCACCAGGGCTGCGCCGCCCGCGCCCATCGGTTCAGCGAGTAGGAGAAAGACACCCGCGACAAGGAAGCCGAGTGCAATCAGCGAAAATATTACAACCAGCCCCCAAACGGCGAGTGCAACGCTGAGCCGCTGCGCCTTGGGGCGCAGCAGCTCTTTCGTGACAAGGCCGATCAGGCTCATTCGCTAACGGCGGCCCAAGAGGGCCGCGACGAGGATTCCAGCGCCGAAGGCAATGCCGGTTGCCAGCAAGGGGTTCTCCTTGATCTGGCCCTCGACTGCGCCGCGCGCGGCGGCGCCTTCGCTGCGCGCGTGCTCGAACGCCGAGCGCGCCTCCTTCGAGAGGTCGTTCAGAGCGACCTCCAGGCCCTCGGCGATGCCGTTGGTGCGGGCCCGTGCCTTCTCGCCTGCAAGTGATGCAAGCGTCGCAATGTCCTTGCGCGCTTGCGCAAGTTCGCTTTCAAGTTCCTTGTTCGTTGTCATCTTCGGTCTCTCCCTGTTCCCATTCTGCGATTCCGTCTCGGGAGTCACAAGTGTCAAACCGGTGGCCGGCCTTTGACCGCACGCGCGATCATTGCCAGGACAAAGAGTACAATGAACACGAAGAAGATGATCTTCGCGATGCCTGCCGACGCGGAGGCGATCCCGCCGAAGCCGAGAACAGCCGCGATCAGTGCGATGACAAGAAACGTAATGGCCCATCCGAGCATGGCGTAACTCCTTTGAAGTTGCATTGTTCTGTCAACTCGCGGATCCGGTTCCGGTTCCCTGCTGCGGGACCTTGCCGATCCCCGGTTGTCCCGGAGCTCCAGACTCTGTCGCCAACTTCGGGGGTTGAAGCGCCTGCGCGAAAGGTATCAATTCCAGCAATGAAACATGCCTTCTCGACATGGGCCGAAAGCGGACCACAGCTTGTTGCTGTGGCAGCGGGCCGAGCGCCTGCCGATCTGGTCATTCGCGGCGGAAAACTGATTAACGTGCAGTCGCGGGAGGTGCTGGACGGCTGGCAGGTCGCGATCGCGGCGGGTCGTTTCGCCTATGTCGGGCCGGATGCCTCGCACTGCATTGGCCCCGACACCGAGGTGATCGAGGCCGAGGGGCGCTATGTGATCCCGGGCCTATGCGACGGACATATGCACATCGAATCGGGGATGCTGACGCCTGCCGAGTTCGCCGCCGCCGTGATCCCGCATGGCACGACGACCATGTTCACCGATCCCCATGAGATCGCAAACGTGCTGGGTCTTCGCGGCGTGCGACTGATGCATGACGAGGCGCTGATGCAGCCGGTGAACATCTTTACCCAGATGCCGTCCTGCGCGCCCTCGGCGCCGGGGCTGGAGACGACAGGCTTCGAGATCACCGCCGAGGACGTGGCCGAGGCGATGACCTGGCCGGGGATCATCGGGCTGGGTGAGATGATGAATTTTCCTGGTGTCGTGAATGGCGACCCAAAGATGCTGGCCGAGATCGCGGCGACGCAGGCCGCGGGCAAGACTGTCGGCGGCCACTATGCCTCGCTCGACCGGGGCGTGCCGTTCCACGCCTACGCGGCGGGAGGACCGGCGGACGACCACGAGGGAACGGCGGAAGCGGATGCGATTGCGCGCGTACGCCAGGGCATGCGCTCGATGCTGAGGCTGGGATCGGCCTGGTACGATGTCGAAAGCCAGATAACGGCAGTTACGGAGAAGGGGCTGGATCCGAGGAACTTCATCCTTTGCACCGACGATTGCCACTCGGGCACTCTGGTCAATGACGGCCATATGAACCGGGTCGTGCGGCATGCCATCGACTGTGGCTGCGATCCGCTGGTGGCGCTGCAGATGGCGACGGTGAATACCGCGACGCATTTCGGGCTGGAGCGCGAGTTGGGGTCGATCGCGCCGGGCCGCAGGGCAGATGTGATCCTGACGTCTGATCTGCGGAGCCTGCCCATCGAGCATGTAATTGCGCGCGGCGTCACGGTGGCTAAGGACGGCAATCTGCTGGTTGATTGCCCGCATCTCGCCTGGCCGGCGGACAGTCGCTCGACGGTTCATCTTGGCAAGACGCTCGCGGCCGCCGATTTCGAGATTACGGCGCCGGAGGGCGCGAACCGCGTTCATGCCAGGGTCATCGGTGTGGTCGAGAACCAGGCGCCGACCGAGGCGCTGGAGGCCGATCTGCCGGTGGTCGATGGCGTGGTTGAAGGGACGGGCGGTGTCGCCCAGATCGCCTTGGTCGAGCGGCATCGCGCGACCGGGGGTGTGGTGAACGGCTTCGTCTCGGGGTTTGGGTATCAGGGACGGATGGCGATGGCCTCGACCGTCGCGCATGACAGCCACCACATGATCGTCGTCGGAACCGATCGCGCCAACATGGCTGCGGCGGCCAACCGGCTTGGCGAGGTGGGCGGCGGCGTCACCGTCTGGAAGGACGGCGTAGAAATTGCGTTGGTCGAGTTGCCAATTGCCGGATTGATGTCAGACAGCCCTGCGCGCGAGGTGGCGGCAAAGGCCGACCGGATGGTTGCGGCGATGGCGGAATGCGGGTGCAGCTTGAACAATGCGTACATGCAGCATTCACTTCTGGCGCTGGTCGTGATCCCGTCCCTGCGCATCTCGGACCTTGGCCTTGTCGATGTCGACCGGTTTGAACTGACCGAGCTTCTGGGAGATTCCAATTGACCGCCACGCACAAGCTTCAGACCCCCGAAGTTCCCAAGGACGAAGCATTCGGCACCGCGGAGGAGGCGGTTGCACGCCTGAAGCTGCTTTACGAAACGGCGTCGCGGTTTCTTTGCGACCGTTTTGCCGAGGCAATGCGCTCGGGTCGACCCGAGGCTCGAATCCGCGCGTTTTACCCGGAAGTCCGGATCGCAACGAACACCTTCGCCGCAGCCGATACCCGCCTCAGCTTCGGACACGTTGTCGAACCTGGTCGCTATTCGACGACGATCACCCGGCCTGACCTTTTCGACAACTACCTGACCCAGCAGATCGGTCTTTTGATCCGCAATCACGGGATCAAGGTACAGGTGGGGGTCTCGCAAACGCCGATGCCGGTGCATTTCGCCGTGGCCAACGACGCACAATTGACCGTGCCGCAGGAAGGTGCTGCCGATTTTGCGCTCCGCGACGTATTCGACGTGCCGGACCTGGCCTCGATGAACGACGATATCGTGAATGGCTTTGGATTCACCTTCGAGGACGGATCGCACCCGCTGGCGCCCTTCACGGCGCAGCGGATCGACTATTCGCTGGCAAGGCTGGCGCACTACACCGCGACCGACCCGGCGCATTTCCAGAATCACGTTCTGTTTACGAACTACCAGTTCTACGTCGATGAGTTCGAGGCATATGCGCGCGAAATGCTGGCGGATCCGGCAAGCGGATACACCGGTTTCGTCGGGCCCGGGAACGACGAGATCACCGACCCGGCCCAGCCAATGAATACGCCAGCCAAGCTGCCGCAGATGCCGACTTATCATCTCAAGCGCAGGCGCGGGGCGGGTATTACGCTGGTCAACATCGGTGTCGGCCCGTCGAACGCCAAGACCGCGACCGATCACATCGCGGTTCTGCGCCCCCATGCCTGGCTGATGGTGGGCCATTGCGCAGGATTGAGGAACACGCAGCGCCTGGGCGATTTCGTGCTGGCGCATGGCTACCTCCGCGAGGACCACGTTCTGGACGACGATTTGCCGGTCTGGATGCCTATTCCGGCGCTGGCGGAAATCCAGGTGGCGCTGGAGGAAGCCGTGGCGGATGTCACCAAGTACGAGGGCTATGACCTGAAGCGGATCATGCGGACCGGGACGGTGGCAACGATCGACAATCGGAACTGGGAATTGCGCGACCAATCCGGCCCGGTGCAGCGACTCAGCCAGTCGCGCGCGATCGCGCTGGACATGGAATCAGCGACGATTGCGGCCAACGGATTCAGGTTCAGAGTGCCTTACGGCACGCTTCTCTGCGTTTCCGACAAGCCTTTGCATGGTGAGCTGAAGCTTCCTGGCATGGCGTCGGATTTCTATCGCACACAAGTTGCGCAGCATCTGAAGATCGGTATTAGAGCTATGGAATTGCTGAGAGAAATGCCGCTGGAACGCATCCATTCGCGGAAACTCAGAAGTTTCGAGGAAACCGCCTTTCTCTGAAGGTCAGCCAAAAAACGCCCACAAAATGCGCTTTAGGCTTGCCACAGAGCCACAAATCGTTGTGTATTCCCGCGATATCCAGTAAAAAAAGGGCAATGAGCCCCTACAACCGGGCCAGAACGAGGAGAATTCAGATGGCAAAACCTTTGACGAAGACGCAGCTTGTTGCCGCACTCGCGGATGAGCTTGACAGCGACAAGAAGTCGGCAACCGCGGCTCTGGACGCAATCGTGTCCGTTATCACCAAGGAAGTGTCCGGCGGTGGCGCGGTGACGCTTCCCGGTGTCGGCAAGATCTACTGCCGCGAGCGTCCGGCCCGTATGGTGCGCAATCCGGCCACGGGCGAGCAGATCCACAAGGACGCCGATAAAGTGGTCAAGATGACCATCGCGAAGGCCCTGAAAGACAGCGTCAACGACTGATCCCGTCAGGATCGGTTTTGATGGGGGTCGCGCTTGCGCGGCCCTTTTTCATTTCGGGTCTTAAGCCGTGGCGGCTGCAAGGGCCGTATCCATCAGCGCCTTGATCTCGTTGGTCCGGGTGCCCGCCACGATGCGGCCAAGTTCGCGGTTGCCGCGCAGAACCACCAGGGTCGAGCGGCGCGGAATGTTGAGCCGTCTGGCAAGCTCGGAATTGCTGTGCTGGTCCCAGTCGACCTTGATGAAGGTGACGTTCGCCTCGTAGGCCGGGTTCGAGTCCATCAGGGTCTTGATCTTGGCGCCCTGGGCGCGGCAGGTCGAACACCAGTCGGTGTAGAAGTCTAGGAACACGGTCTTGCCCGCCGCAAGCTCCTTTGCCACCAGCCCTTCACGATAGGCGGTTCCGTTTGCGGCCAGGGCCGGTCCGGCAGCGGCCAGGGCGGTTAGGGATGCGACAAAGGTTCGACGGTCCATGAGATGTCCTTTCAGATCGAGACGGAGAGTTCGGTGAACCACTCGGGCAGGTACTCGAGCGCCCAGAACTCGAGCGTGTGGTGAAACTTGAAGAGAATGGCGACGCCGACGGCGACGAAGACAGCGCCCATGATCGGCCGGGCGGAAGTGGCAAGCGCCTGCATCCAGTCCCGCCGCTTGCGTATGACCGATTGCGCGCCATATCCGAGGCCGAGGATGATCGTCGAGACGCCGAGAGCGAAGGCAATCAAGATGAGCGTCGCGTGACCAAGGTTCTGGCCCTGGCTGGCCAGCGAAATCGCCCCGCCGAGGGTTGGGCCGATGCATGGGCTCCACACCGCACCGAGCAGCACGCCGCCGATGAACTGACCGCCGAGCCCGCTGCGATCCGTGGCGTCGATGCGGGCATCGGCGCGGGAGGAAAGGCCGGCCGTGGCGGTGGCGAAGCTCTCGGAGAACTTCGGGACGAGAAGCACAAGGCCGAAACCGGCCATCAGCACCGCGCCCGCATTCGCCAGGGTTTCCTCGGTTATGCCGATGGCGCGTCCTGCGAGCGCGACGAAGAGGCCGAATGCGACGAAGGTCAGGCTTAGCCCGGCGGCAACGGCCAACGGCCCGTAGCGCCCGGCCTGAAGTGCCGTCGCCAGCACGATGGGCAGAATCGGCAGAACGCATGGATTGATCAGCGTCAGCAGACCGGCGGCATATCCAAGAACGTATTCCACGCCGGGAATATCGGGCGCTCCCGATGTTTTGTCATCTCACAAGCCCGTCAGGGGAATGTAATGACTTCAAGGTGTTCAGGTTCGCCTGGTCGTCTTCGAGAGCTGGACCGCAAGGATGCCGACGGTGGTGATCGCAACCCCGACCATATCGAGGACCCCGATGGCTTCCCCCAGGAGAGCCGCGGCAATCGCCACGCCGAAGACCGGGTTCAGAAAGTGGAAGGTCGCCGCGCGCGTGGCTCCGATCCGGCCGACGAGCCAGAACCAGATCAGCGTGGCGATCAGGCCGGGGACGAAGACCGTATAGCCGAAAGCGGCAAGGACTACCGGTGTCAGGTTCGCCTCGCGGGTCTCGAACAACAGCGCCGGCACGGCAAGTGCCGTGCACCCGACCAGCATCTGCCATCCGACGACCGAGATCATGTTGCCGCCCGCAGAAGCACCGCGAACCGCGAGCGTGGCAAAGGTTAGCGCCAGTGCGGCTACAGCGCACAGCCCGACGGCGGCAAGGTCGACGCCCTGTGTGATGCGTGAGCCCATTATGAGCAACACGCCTCCGATTCCGGCGGCAAGTCCGGCCATACCGAGTGGACGCACCGTCTCGCCCGATATCAGCCAGGCCGCAAGTGCCACCAGAAGCGGCAACGACGAAGCGATGATGGCTGCGACCGAGGCCTCGACGGTCTGCATCGCGATGAAGTTAAGGCCCAGGTAAAGCGCATTCTGGCAGATGCCAAAGAGGATCGTCAGGCGCCACTGTTGCGGTGTCAGCCTCCACGATTGGCCCATTGCGCGCGCAATGGTCAGAGCGATCAGGCCAGCGATCAGGAATCGCAACGCCGAGACGGTGAGGGGAGGCGCGTTGGTGACGAGGATGCGTGCCGAAGTGAAGGCCGAGGACCAGATCAGCGCGAATGTGACGCCGGCAATGATCGCACGAATGTCCAATATCGGTCCTTGCCTCAGTAAATCTGCGCGATGGCCCGAAGCTTCAGCCCCGCGATCTGTTCGAGTTGCGCGATCTCGTCGGGTGTCAGCGGACCGCGGTTCGCGTTTCGGGCGCTGACGAACCAGCGCGCGAAACCCTGCGGGAAATGGTAGACGAGCTCGTTGAGCGTCGTGGCCCTGCCACAGCACGGCATCTCGTGCTCGTGGAGGTGAAACCCCTCCTCGCCGTGCCAGTCACTTTCCATCCAACCTTGCCAGGTGTTGATCGGGATTTCGTCCCTGCAACCCGGACATGCCACGCGCTCGAAGTTCTCGCCCGCGTCGATGAACTGGAGCTTTCCGTAGTCCTTGACCCGGGACTCGTCTCCACCCGTCATGCCCACGAGAGTTTCGCGAATACTCTCTGCCGTCTCTGGCAAATCTTCGTCCGGGCCCGCCGGAATGACGACGAGGAAATGATCCGACATCAGCCGATCGGCCCGCGCGCACCGCCCGTCTGCCCGCGGTCCAGAAGCAGGTGATCGAGGATGACGGCTGCCGCCATTGCCTCGGCCACAGGCACGGCGCGGATGCCCACGCAGGGGTCGTGGCGGCCCTTGGTAATGATCTCGGTCGCCTCGCCCGACCTGGTGATGGTCTTGCGCGGTGTGAGGATCGAGGAGGTTGGTTTTACGGCAAAACGCACAACGATGTCCTGCCCGCTCGAGATGCCGCCGAGGATGCCGCCTGCGTGGTTGGAACTGAAAACGGGGCCGTCCGGTCCCATCGAGATCTCGTCGGCATTGGCCTCGCCGGTCAGGCGCGCGGCGGCCATGCCTTCACCGATCTCGACGCCCTTGACGGCGTTGATACTCATCATCGCGGCGGCGAGGTCGGTGTCGAGCTTGCCGTAGACCGGGGCGCCGAGGCCGGGCGGGCAGTTGCGAATGGTGACCTCGATCAGCGCGCCGACCGAGGAGCCGGACTTGCGGAGGCCATCGAGATAGCCTGCCCAGTCTTTGGCGGCGTCGGCATCCGGGGTCCAGAACGGGTTCCGTTCGATCTCGGCCCAGTCGAAGCGGGCGCGGTCGATGGACTTCTCTCCCATGCCGACCATGTAGCCGACGATCTCGACCTTGGGAGCGAGCGTCTTCAGTGCCTGTCGCGCCACGCCACCGGCGGCAACGCGTGAGGCGGTCTCGCGCGCGGACGAGCGGCCACCGCCCCGGTAGTCGCGAATCCCGTATTTCTGCCAATAGGTTATGTCGGCATGTCCGGGGCGGAACTTGTCGGCGATATCGCCGTAATCCTTGGAGCGTTGGTCCGTGTTGCGGATCATCAGCTGGATCGGCGTGCCGGTACTCACGCCTTCGAAGACACCCGAAAGGATCTCGACCTCATCGGCCTCGCGCCGCTGCGTGGTGAACTTGTTCTGGCCGGGCTTGCGCTTGTCGAGCCACACTTGCAGGTCGGCCGCATCAAGCGGCACGCCTGGCGGGCAGCCGTCGACCGTCGCCCCAAGGGCAGGTCCGTGGCTTTCGCCCCAGGTGGTGACCCGGAAGATATGTCCGTATGAATTCAGGCTCATGTGACCGCTTTACAGGGACTTGAGAGGGCACGCAAACCGGGAAGACGGTCCGGATCAGGGCGTCACGAATTCGTCGCGTGAATAGCCCTGCAGGAAGAGGAGGGCTGTGAGGTCGCCGTGGTCGATCCTGAGCTTCGCGGCTTCCGCCACCACCGGTTTGGCATGAAGGGCGACGCCCATTCCCGCGGCGTCGATCATGCCGAGGTCGTTGGCTCCGTCGCCCACCGCGATTGCGTCGGCCGGGTCGGGAGAGAGTTCCATCAACGCCTCGATCTTGGCCTCGCGTCCGAGGATCGGTCGCGCGACGTCGCCGGTGAGCCTGTCGTTTGCCACAAGCAGCCGATTGGCACGTGTCTCATCGAAGCCGAGGGCTGCTCCGACGCTTTCGGTGAACTGCACGAAGCCGCCCGAGACGAGGGCGGCATAGGCGCCGTTTGCCTTCATGGTGGCCACCAGAGTTTTGCCGCCGGTGGTGAAAGTTATACGATTTTCAATGACTTGAGAGATGACGGCCGCGGGCAGATCCCGCAGAAGCCCGACTCGCTCCAGCAGCGCCCCTTCGAAATCAAGCTCGCCGTTCATGGCGCGTGCCGTGATGTCGGCCACCCGTTCGCCGACGCCCGCTTCGGCGGCCAGTTCGTCGATGCACTCCTGCCCGATCATGGTGCTGTCCATGTCCGCGATCAGTAGTTTCTTGCGCCGGATCCCATCCGCGACGAGGTTCAGATCGACCTTCATCGGCGCAACGCTTGCGCGCACTTCAGCAAGGTTTGCCGGCATTGCCGCAACAGGGAACTCTGCCGCTTCGTCGGGCGAGAGCCAGAGCGCGTCGCCGGTGGCCCCGAAGGCTCCTTGAAGCGACGAGACGAGCGCGGGGTCGAGTTGCCCCACCGGGGCGATGACTGAGATTATCGGCATGAGATCAGATCACGTTTCTTTGGACCGAGCCTCTAGCCGCAAAAATTCTCTTGCGAAACCCCCTGACCGGCAGTACCTCCGCGAGTGGGACACCCCTCCCCAACGAGGGGCGCATATCTGGAAGGATATTCAGAAATGGATATGACCAAACCGGCATCGCGGCCGGACAATCCGCGGTTCTCCTCTGGGCCTTGTGCCAAACCCCCCGCATTTTCCCTGGAAAGTCTTAATGGCGCCGCACTCGGGCGTTCGCATCGGGCTGCGATCGGGAAAACCAAGCTGAAGGATGCCATAGAGCGCACGCGCGCGCTTCTGCGTATCCCGCAGGATTACCTGATCGGCATCGTACCCGCCTCGGATACCGGCGCGGTCGAGATGGCGATGTGGAACCTGCTGGGCGCGCGCCCGGTCGAGATGCTGGCTTGGGAAAGTTTCGGATCGGGCTGGGTGACGGACGTGGTCAAGCAGTTGAAACTGGACGCGAAAGTGACGACCGCCGAGTATGGCGAGATCGTTGATCTGGCAGCCGTCGACTGGAACGCGGATGTCGTCTTCACCTGGAACGGGACGACCTCGGGCGTACGGGTGCCGAACTCTTTCGAGATTCCGGCGGACCGTGAAGGTCTGACGATTTGCGATGCGACCAGCGCCGCGTTTGCGCAGGATTTGCCCTGGGACCGGCTCGATGTCGTGACCTATTCCTGGCAGAAAGTGCTGGGCGGTGAGGGTGGTCACGGGATGCTGATCCTGAGTCCGCGGGCGGTGCAACGGCTTGAAAGTTATACACCTTCCTGGCCCCTGCCAAAGATCTTCCGGTTGACGAAGGGCGGCAAGATCATCGAGGGCATCTTCCGCGGCGAGACGATCAACACGCCGTCGATGCTCTGTGTCGAGGATTACCTCGTCGCACTTGATTGGGCGGAAAGCGTGGGCGGTCTGACCGGGCTGATGGCGCGGGCAGATGCCAATGCAAAGGTGCTTTGGGGCTTCTGTGAGCGGACGCCGTGGATCGCGAATCTGGCAACAAAACCAGAGACATGGTCGAACACCAGCGTTTGTCTGAAGTTCACCGATGAGCGGATCCGGGACGGTGCTGCTTTTGCCAAGGCGGTAGCGAAACGGCTGGACGGCGAGGGCGTGGCCCTGGATGTCGGCGCCTATCGCGATGCGCCTCCGGGCCTGCGGATCTGGTGCGGGGCGACGGTGGAAACCGCCGATATCGCAGCCCTTGTGCCCTGGATCGAGTGGGCCTTCGAGACCGAGATCGCGGCGCAGACAGAAGCCGCCTGACCCCCTGAAACGCGTGTCGGTATCACGTCGGTATTACGTCGGTATCACGTCGGTGCAACATCGGTGCGCTTACTTTGGAAATTAACCTATGACACAGAAACCAAGAGTCCTGGTCAGCGACAAGCTGTCCGAAACCGCCGTCCAGATCTTCCGTGATCGCGGCATTGACGTCACCTTCGATCCCTCGATCGGGAAGGACAAGGACAAGCTCCTCGAGGTGATCGGAGACTATGACGGGTTGGCCATCCGTTCGGCCACCAAGGTCACGGAAAAGGTGCTGGAGGCCGCCACCAATCTGAAGGTGATCGGGCGGGCCGGAATCGGGGTCGACAATGTCGATATCCCCGCCGCCTCGAAGAAAGGTGTGATCGTGATGAACACGCCGTTCGGCAACTCGATCACCACCGCCGAGCACGCGATCGCCATGATGTTCTCCGTCGCCCGGCAGATCCCCGAGGCCTCGACCTCGACACATGCGGGCAAGTGGGAGAAGTCCAAGTTCATGGGTGTCGAGCTGTTCGCAAAGACGCTGGGCGTGGTGGGCGCGGGCAATATCGGGTCCATCGTGGTCGACCGTGCGCATGCGCTGAAGATGAAGGTGATCGCTTTCGACCCGTTCCTAAGCGAAGAACGCGCCGACAAACTGGGGGTCGAGAAGGTCGAGATTGACGAGCTTTGGGCGCGGTCGGACTTTATCACTTTCCACGTGCCACTGACCGACAAGACGCGGAACATCCTGTCCAGAGAGGCCATTGCCAAGCTGAAGCCGGGTGTGCGGATCATCAACTGTGCGCGTGGCGGGCTGGTCGACGAGGCCGCCCTGGCCGAGGCGTTGAAGGAGGGTCGGGTGGCCGGCGCGGCGTTCGACGTCTTCGCCGAAGAACCGGCGACCAATTCGCCGCTCTTCAATCTGCCGAACGTGGTAGTGACGCCGCATCTGGGCGCGTCCACGACGGAGGCGCAGGAGAACGTGGCACTTCAGGTGGCCGAGCAGATGTCGGACTATCTGCTGACGGGTGCGGTGACGAACGCGCTGAACATGCCGTCGGTGACGGCCGAGGAAGCCAAGGTCATGGGGCCCTGGGTGAAGCTGGCAGGGCATCTCGGCAGCTTCGTGGGCCAGCTGACCGACGAGCCGATCCGGGCGATCAACATCCTTTACAATGGCGAGGTGTCCTCGATGAACACCGCCGCGCTGAACGCCGCTGCGACGGCGGGCATCCTGAAGGCCTCGAATCCGGAGGTGAACATGGTCTCGGCGCCGGTCATTGCGAAGGATCGTGGCATCAAGGTCTCGACCACGACGCAGGAGAAATCCGGGGTTTTCGATTCCTACATGAAGCTGACCGTTGTGACCGACAAGCGCGAACGGTCGATTGCCGGGACGGTGTTCTCGGACGGCAAGCCGCGCTTCATCCAGATCAAGGGGATCACCATCGACGCCGAGATCGGGGCGCACATGGTCTATACCACCAACGAGGACGTGCCCGGCATCATCGGCACGCTTGGGAACACGATGGGATCGAACGGCGTCAACATCGCCAACTTCACCCTTGGCCGTTCCTCGAAGAATGGCGATGCGATCGCGCTTCTCTACGTGGACGAGGCGGTGCCGGATGCAGCCGTGAAGGCGCTGGAGGCAACCGGCATGTTCGGACAAGTGAAACCGCTCATGTTCGACGTGGCGTAGGCTTCCTGCGGCGTGGGGGAGCGCTGCTCCCCCCGCGCGCTCCGCGCCCTCCCCCCTCGGGATATTTGGGCCAGAAAGAGGGACAATTTGAATCGAGTTGTCATATTCCTGGTGAGAATACTCCGGGGGAATCGCCGGAAGGCGATGGGGGCGGCGCGCACTGCCGTCAGTTTGATTGAACCGGACGGCCGAGTTCTCGCGGCTTCAAGGTGGCAACGAAGGCCGTGATGGCCTCGATCTCGTGCAGCGTGATTTCGACCGGGGCGACGTGCACAGCCTTGTTCGGGTCGAAGGGTTCAGTCACGCCGTCCACCTGGGTGAAGGACGGGTGCGGGTTCTCGGACCAGAAGGCGCGGAAGAGATCGGACCAGTTCTCGCGTCCGCGCAGCGCGGCGAATGACGGCGTCGAGCCGATACCGCCCATGCGGTTTCGGTCGTCCACCACATGGCAGCGGCCGCAATGGACAATGGCGAGGCGCGCGCCGATTGCCTTGTCGCCGTCGAAGGTCTCGGTCTTTTCGGCGACGACTGTTGCGGAATCGGTCGTGTAGACCGGCTGGCCATCGCGCTCGAAGCTCTCGATGGCCGCTTTGCCCGGAGCCGAGCGGAGCCAGTCCAGGAAGCGACGGGCCTCCTCGCTCTCGGTCCGGATATCGAGTCGCACCTCTGAGCCGTCGATTTCCTGGAAAACCCGGTTGCCGGCATCGCCGAAAGCCATGTCTGCCTTGCCGTTGGTCACGGGCGTCACTGTGATGCGATGTTTGAACTTGAAGCGCGGCAGAAGCTGCTTGTCGAAGCCGGCCGCGAGCATCTCGTCGCTCATCAAAAGCGTCACGTC
This sequence comes from Silicimonas sp., assembly GCA_022340315.1. GTDB lineage: Bacteria > Pseudomonadota > Alphaproteobacteria > Rhodobacterales > Rhodobacteraceae > JAJDOD01. The sequence goes on from JAJDOD010000048.1 coordinate 46,331, forward strand.
GGCCTTCGCGGTAGAGGCCAGGGACAGGAGCACCATCGCGGTGCCGAGAAAACGGATGCTTGCACCTCCCATGCGATCTGAGATTATCCGGCTTCGGCCACAAAGCAAGGGATCAGGGAGGATTGCCATGTCGGACGACGGGTTCAACATGTCGCTGAGGAAATTTCTCAAGACGGTGGGTGTGACCTCGCAGCGCGAGATCGAGGAAGCGGTCCGCGCGATGCGCGAAACTGGCGAACTGCCCTCGGGTTCAGTCACCGCGCGGGTGGTGTTGACGATCGACGCGGTTGGGCTGGAGCACGAGGTGACCGGCGAAATCGAGATGCCGGGAGGCGACTGAGTGCCCTTGGAGGAAGATGTCCGCGCCGCGCTGGCCCGTGTCGTCGATCCGTCGCGAGGCGCGGATATCCTGACCTCGGGACAGGTCAAGGGCCTGGTGGTTCGCGAAGGTGCGGTGAGCTTCGTGATCGAGGTGGACGCGTCGCGGGCATCGGCGATGGAGCCTTTGCGCGCCGCGGCCGAAGCCGCCGTCAAGGCTGTCGAAGGGGTCGCGAGCGTTTCTGCGATCCTTACGGCCCATGCCGAAGCGGGGCAGGCGCGTGTTGCGCCGAAAGCGCCGGTGCCGGATCTCGGGCTGAAGGATTTCACACCCAAGCGACCAGCGCCCGAGAAGCCGGGGCCTCTGCCGGGTGTTCGCCATGTGGTGGCGATTGCCAGCGGCAAGGGGGGTGTCGGCAAGTCGACGGTCTCGGCCAATCTTGCGGTGGCGCTTGCGGCACGGGGGTTGCGGGTCGGGCTGCTGGATGCGGATGTCTACGGGCCGTCGCAGCCGCGGATGCTGGGTGTCTCGGGGCGGCCGTCGAGCGTTGGAAACATCATCCTGCCATTGCGGAACCACGGGGTCACAGTGATGTCGCTGGGCTTCATGGTCGAGGAGGAGGAGGCGATCGTCTGGCGCGGCCCGATGCTGATGGGCGCTTTGCAGCAGATGCTGGGTCAGGTGCAGTGGGGGACGCTGGACGTGCTTCTGGTCGATTTGCCGCCGGGGACGGGTGATGTGCAGATGACGCTTTGCCAGAAGACCGAAGTTGCGGGTGCGGTGGTGGTTTCGACGCCGCAGGACATCGCGCTGATCGACGCCAAGAAGGGGATCGACATGTTCCGGCGGATGGAGACCCCGATCCTGGGCATCGTCGAAAACATGGCGGCATTCGTCTGCGACGGTTGCGGCAAGGTGCATCATCCGTTCGGGCATGGCGGTGCGCGGGCCGAGGCCGAACGCATCGGCGTGCCGTTTTTGGGCGAGGTGCCGCTCTACCTGGCGATCCGCACGGCGGGGGACGGCGGTGCGCCGGTGGTCGCGGCAAAACCCGAGGGCGAGGAGGCTCGGCCGTTCTGGGCCATTGCCGACGGGTTGATCGCGACACTGGAGGCGCGGGCGTGAGGCGTTGTGGTGGTGCAGGGGAGCTTCGCTCCCTCTTGGCCTTCGGAGCATCGTTTTCACCTTAGTTTTCGTGGTTTGCTTCGCCGAACCCATGAGAGGAAACATCGGAAATCAAATAAGAACCTACTTGTTTGCCGAACCCTTGTTAGATTTCCTCGCCGGATGGGCAGTCCCCGGAAATTGGTGTTTCCGGGGTTTCTCCGAGCGTTTCGTGCCTCCTCCGAATAAAGCGTTGTCCTCGTCGCAAGGCACCTGCGGGAACGCTTGACTAGTCTGTGGCTGACTTGGGCAGCGGAAAGCGGACCTTCGCCGCGTCATGCAACAACGTCAGCTTCGCGGACAAATCTGCCATCCCATCGACCGATTGAATGTCAGTGATGAGCGCCTGCGAGGTCTGCGGTGTCGAGAACGCGCAGTTGGCCCTCGAAATCGCTCTTCCCGATTGGCATGCCGCGCGTGCGAAGGATGTCGTAGGCGGTCACCGCGTGGAAGTAGAAGTTGGGCAGCAGGAATGACAGCAGGTACGTTTCAGAGGTAAACGCCGACGTCTGGGGATTTGTGTGTATTTGCATGTCCAGGTGCTTTCCTGACCATGCGTTGACCTCGTCGGGTTTGAACTCCAACAACGCGGCCTCCGTTCTTGAGAGTCTGCTGCGCAACTCGCCGAATGGGATCGCTCCGACAAGGTCAGGTGGGTTGAAGGCACCATGCCTGAGAGCGTCCAGTCCCCAGACGGAATAGTTGTCGACGCATTCAATCTGAAACCAGAACGGTGCCATGTCCGACACCAGACGTGCTTCCACGAAATCATCAGGGTCGATTCCGGTCTCGGAGCAATGGACCACTGCCTTGTCGAGGCACGCCCCGATTGAACGTACCGTTTGCAAATAGGTCGGAACACTCAGATCGAAGAGGGACGTTGTCATGATCTAGTTATGATCTTGCGACGGCCCCAGGCAATCCCCAAAGCCGTCGTCAGGGCGTGCCGCAGCATCCGTCACTGAGGGCTCAAAGCTGCCGTTCGCCGCACCTGCAGCACCGACGACACGTCCCAACGTCTGCTATGCGGG
>JAJDOD010000054.1 GCA_022340315.1 Silicimonas sp.
TCGGCATTGCCGAGGTTGATGACGCCTTCGAGCGCGGCCGGGATGAGGATGTCGCAGTCAATTTCGAGAGCCGACTTGCCGTCCGCGACGTAGTGGGTGTTGAAGTCCTTGACGCCGCCATGCTGGCGTATCCATTGCGAGAGTTCCTCGACATTGATGCCCGACGGATCGACGATGGCGCCGTCGCGCTCGATCACCGCGATGATCTTTGCGCCATCTTCTTCGCTGAGGAACTTGGCCGCGTGGTAGCCCACGTTGCCGAGGCCCTGTACCACGATCCGCTTGCCCTCGAGCGTGCCCGAGAGGTTGGCGGAAGCCACGTCATCGGGGTGACGGAAGAATTCCTGGAGCGCGTATTGCACGCCGCGCCCTGTCGCCTCGACCCGGCCCTGGATGCCGCCGGCGTGCGGCGGTTTGCCTGTGACGCAAGCGCGGGCATTGATGTCGGTGGTATTCATCCGTGCGTACTGGTCCGCGATCCACGCCATCTCGCGCTCGCCCGTTCCCATGTCGGGGGCGGGCACGTTCTGGCTGGGGTGGATCAGGTCGCGCTTGGCGAGTTCATAGGCGAAGCGGCGGGTGATGCGTTCAAGTTCGTCTTCCTCCCATTCGCGGGGGTCGATGCAGAGACCGCCCTTGGAGCCGCCGAAAGGCGTTTCCACAAGCGCGCACTTGTAGGTCATGAGTGCCGCGAGCGCCTCGACTTCGTCCTGGTGTACCGAAAGCGCGTAGCGGATGCCGCCCTTGACAGGCTCCATGTGCTCGGAATGGACCGAGCGATAGCCGGTGAACGTCTTGATCTCGCCACGCAGCTTGACGCCGAAGCGGACCGTGTAGGTGGAGTTGCAGACCCGGATCTTGTCTTCAAGCCCCGGCGGCAGATCCATCAGCCGCACGGCGCGGTTGAACATCAGGTCCACGCTTTCGCGGAAACTCGGCTCCTTGATGTTGTTGCCATCCATCATGCTGCTCCTCCCAAAGCCAGTCTCGATCTTCCGGCATCAAACAAGGTTTCTGCCTTCACGACAACAAAACACGTCCAAAATTGAGGCAGTATTGTCGACCGACCGTCGCCAATGAAATGCTACGCGGCGCATTGGTTCCTTTAAGCTTATGAATTCACTACAGTAAGCCAGCCGGCGGGTCGAAGTTTCGCCACAATCTATTCGTATAAAAACGGTGAAGAAGTGCGTGTCCGTGCGGCTTTGGCGGGCGAAATTTCGAGTGCGAGGTCCGGCTATGCGGACGAATTGCAGGATTTATCTGGCGGGAGATTGTGTCGTGAACCGTTTGTTGACGTACAAGAAGGACGACGCCGGGTCGCTGACGATCTTCGGCCTTTTCGTCTTCATCATGATCCTAATGATCTGCGGCGTCGCAGTTGACATGATGCGCTATGAGAACGAGCGCGTCGGAGTGCAGAACACGCTCGACACCGCGATCGTGGCAGCCGCGAGCCTGAACCAGGATGCCGATACGGATGATGAAGTCATCGCCCTGGTGAAGGATTTCTTTACCAAGGCCGGCTACGACCCGAACATTGTTACCGTCACCCCGAACATCGAAGTTCCGGCCGGCGGCAGCGATGAAACACTTCGCACGGTGTCGGCCGTCGTCGATTTCGACCTCGATACGATGTTCATGAACATGCTCGGAATTGACAGCTTGCCTGGCGCGGTGGGCGGCGGTGCCCGCGAGGGCCAGCAGTTGATCGAGATTGCGCTGGTTCTCGATATTTCCGGTTCGATGGGGTCGAACAACAAGCTGCAGAACATGAAGGACGCGGCAAAGGAATTCGTGACCACCGTTCTCAACAACAACGGTGCCGAGCGCGTGCTGATCTCGATCATTCCCTACAACATGCAGGTGCAGATGAGCAGCGATCTCATGACCCGGCTGAGCCTTGCAAACGGGTCCGTTCCTGTCGACCCCGCACCCCTGCACCCCGGCGGCGTCACAAACTACAATACCCAGAACACGAACGCGCGATGCGCCCGCTTCCTCGATGCCGACTTCGATACCAGGAGGCTTTCGGCTGCCGCGGGGCTGGAGCTTTCGGCCAAGTTCGCGCGCGGCGGTACAGGCTTCAGCCAGCCTTCGGCTATCAGTTTCTGGTGCGGCCAGGGCTATCCCGAGATGCTGCTTTACCAGAACGACGAAACCCTGCTTCACAACCACATAGATTCGCTTTCGGCCCGGGGCATGACGGCGATCGACTATGGCATGAAATGGGCCACGGGCATCCTCGATCCGTCGTTCCGTCCCATCGTTGCGAGCATGCTGGCCGACACCCAGGACCCTGACAATCCGATCGACCTCGTGCCGGATACAGCTGCCGGGCACCCGGTCGATTACGGGACCGTGAACGTGTACAAATACATCGTTCTGATGACGGATGGCGCCAACACCCAGCACCTCGACCTGAAGGACGAGTTCAAGTCGGGCCCCACGCGCATCTGGTGGTCGGAGACGCTGTCCAAGGCCAATGACACCAACGGAGTCGAATTCGACGGGTTCCTTGTCGAAATGCCGACCAACGCCTCGACGAGCCGTTGGTACCGTCCGCGCTCGCCCAACACTACAGGCGACGACGAATACTTGTCGGAAGCGGCCCATACCGCGCTGCTCGATGCCCAGCAGTGGACCTATCACGACGTCTACGAGCGGTTCAGCGTCAATGACGCCGCCGATTACTTCTTCCGGTACTCGGACTGGGATGCACGGCAGGCGCACCGGTCGGCCGAGGTCGATGTCGGCGGCTACGGCACCGCGGACGTCAACCTGGCTCGGATCTGCGATGCCTCGCAGGAGAACGAGTGGATCGAAGTGTTCGCCGTGGCATTCGAGGCCCCGACCGGCGGCGTCAACGCGCTCAGCCGCTGCGTCGAAGACAAGCCCGGCAACTTCTTCGACGTGGCGGGCACGGACATCTCGACCGTGTTCAAGGCCATCGCATCGGAGATCACGAAGCTGAGGCTGACACAATGATGCGCGCACGCATGAAAACTGCGACAAGTCGGTTCGTCCGCTTCGGGCGCCGCGAGGATGGCAACGCGACCATCGAATTCGTGATGCTCTTTCCGCTCTTCATCATGTTGTTCCTGATGGGATTCGAGTCTGGATACTTCATGGTTCGCAACGTGATGCTTGAGCGCGCCGTCGATATCTCGTCGCGTGACATCCGGCTGGGCAACGGCAAGGTTCCGCAGTTCGATGCTCTGAAAGAGCAGATTTGCGAAAACGTCGTCATCATGCGGGACTGCGTCCAGTCGATCCACATCTACATGACCGAGCTTGATATCGAACCCGGCGCGGTTGCCAGCGTGACCGGCCCGGCGCGCTGCCTGAACAGGTATTCCGACGAAGACCAGTTCGGCTCTGAAGATTATAGCGTCGGCCAGTCCAATACCATGATGCTGATGCAGGTCTGCGCCTCGGCAACCCCGTTCTTCCCGACCACCGGGATTGGTCTGGGCATGCAGAAAGACGAACTTGGCGGCGACTTCGCAATCGTTGCGACGGCCGCTTTCGTGAACGAACCGGGTACGCGAGCGATGGCGCCGTACTCGCCGCCGATGGGCGGCGGAACGTAAGCGGAGAGGCGACAAGATGAGATTGAAACCCGGCACCAGTTTCTCCCGCTCCGAAGAAGGCAGCCTGTCGATCGAGACGGTCTTCGCCGTGCCCATCCTGGCCTGGGCCATGACCGCGACTTTCGTGTTCTTCGACGCGTTCAAGACCCAGAACGTCAGCCAGAAGGCGACATACACGATCGCCGACATGATCAGCCGCGAAGAAGCGCCAGTGGATGCCGACTACATGGCGGCGATGTACGAGCTTTATGACTATCTGTCAGGCACTTCGGGTGAAAATGCGATCCGCATCAGCGTGGTCGAAATGACCGAGGATCCCGATACACTGGAGCGTAGCCTGGCGCTGGTCTGGTCGCATGGCATCAACGTGGCGGAATACCAGAACCTCGACATGATCGAGGACCGGATTCCCAATATTGCGCCTGGCGAGCAGCTTGTTGTCGTGGAAAGCGAACAGGAATGGACGCCTGCATTCGGGGTAGGCCTTGCCTCCTATCGTTTCGGCGAGATCGCACTGGCCAGACCGCGCTTCGCGCCGCAGATTTGCTGGGTAGACGCCACGGGATGCTCAACCATCACCGGCGGGGGTGCAGGCGGCTCTTCTGACGACGGCGACCCGACCCTGAACTGATCCCAACGCACCAGATCGCGGGCAACGTTACATCAGATCGTCGAACGTTCCGTTGGCAAGTGCCGTCAGGAACTCGGCCATCGCGCGCGCCTGGCCGCCCGGGATGACGCCTCCGACACCGATAAGGCGTCCGCGCTGCCACCAGAGACCCGGCGCCCACCCCCGTCCGTGCGGCGTCTTCAGCTTGACCAGGAAACCGTTCGACGGCTTGAAAGCGAAAGCGCCACGCTCGACCGCACGGACGTTCGAGACCGGTGTGAGAACGCGTCCGCTTGCGGTTCTGAGCTCGGTCCGGGTCAGCACGATACTGTCGCCAGTGGCCCGCCAGAGGCCACGCGCCGCGAAGGCCACGGCGATGGACATGGCGAGAAACATCAGCGACCAGATGCCCTGGGCCTCGAAGACGAGCGGCAGCAGGACGACGGCCAACGCCGCAAGGCTTCCGACGCCGAGATAGCGGCGCCCGACGGAAGGCTGGATCGAAATCAGGATGTCATCGTCGTCGGTCAAGGTTTCCGTGTCTCGCAATCGGTGCCCAGAGCCGTCTATACGCAGAGCCCCGCTTAGGCCAGACCGATCGCGCTGGCCAGTTTGCCCCGGCCTCGCTAGGGTTCCGCATATGAGACGTGTGATGCTCCTGCCCCTGATATGCCTCGCCGCCTGCAGCGACTGGCCCGATGCGGGCGGTCCGCCGATGGCGCGGCGCTCGCAGGACTGGCCGGCGCTTCTGCCGCTGGGCGAGTTGCTGGACGCGGGCACTGTGCCCGAGGCCGAGGACCGAGACGCCTCGGCACTTGCCGCCAGGGCGGCCGGCCTGCGCAATCGTGCGGCGATCCTGCGCGGCAATGCTTCGGATCTCGATGCTCTGCGGGCGCGACTGCCTCGCTAGGCAGAAGAAATTGCACGCCCGGACCGGACGCGGTAACAGGCGCGAAACGTATTTGGAGTGCGCTCATGTCCAGCCCCCTTCGTCTTGGCATCGCCGGTCTTGGCACGGTCGGTGTCGGTACCGTGCGTATCGTTCAGCGCCAGGCGGCAACGCTCCGGGCGCGCACGGGTCGCGATATCGTGATCAGCGCGGTCTCGGCGCGGAGCCGGGACAAGGATCGGGGCGTGCGCCTGGGAGACTACGCCTGGGAGGAAGACCCCGTCGCGCTGGCATCGCGCGCGGATGTGGACGTCTTCGTTGAGCTGATCGGCGGAGAGGACGGGCCCGCGAAGGCGGCCGTGGAGGCCGCGATTGCCCACGGCAAGCATGTCGTGACCGCCAACAAGGCGCTTCTGGCGATGCATGGCCAGGCACTGGCCGTGGCGGCCGAGGCGGCTGGCGTCTCGATCCGTTTCGAAGCTGCCGTCGCCGGGGGCATTCCCGTCATCAAGGCGTTGACCGAGGGCCTGGCGGGCAACGAGATCACGCGTGTGATGGGCGTGATGAACGGCACCTGCAACTACATGCTGACGCGGATGCAGAACGACGGCCTGGCCTATGACGAGGTGTTCGCGGAATGCGAGAAGCTGGGCTACCTGGAGGCCGATCCGACGCTGGATGTGGGCGGCATAGACGCAGGTCACAAGCTGGCGATCCTGGCGGGGATCGCGTTCGGAACCAAGGTCGATTTCAATGCCCTGACCATCGAGGGGATCGAGCGGATCACCATCGAGGACATCGAGCAGGCGGCGGACATGGGCTATCGCATCAAGCTCCTGGGCGTCGCCCAGATGAGCGGGCGCGGGCTTGAGGCACGCATGACCCCGTGCCTTGTGCCGGACAGCTCGCCCCTCGGGCAGCTGGAGGGGCCAACCAACATGGTGGTGCTGGAGGGCGACAGCGTGGGACAGATCGTGCTGCGCGGCGCGGGCGCGGGAGAAGGACCGACGGCAAGTGCGGTGATGGGCGATGTCTGCGACCTGGCGCGGGGATTGCATATCCCGGTCTTCGGCATTCCCGCCGCCGAGTTGAAGGACACGGTGAAAAGCAACCGGGAAACGCCCTCGGCCTATTACATCCGGATGGAGTTGACCGACAAGCCGGGCGCGCTGGCACGGATCGCGTCGGTCATGGGCGAGGCCGGGATCTCGATCGACCGGATGCGCCAATACGCGCACAGCTCGGACAATGCGCCGGTGCTGATCGTGACGCACAAGACGGCGAAGGATGCGCTTGACGCAGCCATTCGTTCGATGCCGGAAACGGGGGTTCTGGCCTCGGAACCGGTCGCGATGCGGATCGAAAGCATCTGAGTTTCAGGGTTTCGTTACCTTTTCGTGATCTTCTGCCGGGCATGCAATTTCGCTCGCGCCGCCACTTGACCCGGTTTCAGGCCTCTCTCACCGTCGGAGAGGAGGCGCTGCGCGTGGAAATCGCCGATGTCACCGAGAAGGGCGCGCGGGTTCGGCTGATGAAGGGTGAACTGGCGCCGGAAACTCCGGTTGAACTGCACCTTCGGGGACGGAGCCATGCTGCCGTCGTCGTTTGGGCCAAGGAGGACGAGGCGGGGATCGCGTTCGACCGTATTCTGCCAATTGACGTTCTGGCGACGATCAACCACCGAATGCGCCAGATCGACATGTCGAAGATCAAGAAAAGGCGTTTCCTGATCAGTTGACGGGCATCAGAAGATAAACCGCCAGATGCCGGAGCTTGCGGCTTCCATCACCATGAAGGCGGTGGTCGCGACCCGGATGCCATGATGCCGAAACTGTTGCCAGAGCCAGACGGCCGCACCGAGCGACAGCATGACCTCAAGCGGTCCGACGATACCGGCATGCGCCCTGTGGTCCCAATAACTGACGGGGCTGACGAAGACCCAGTCGGTCAATGGCCAGAAGTGCATGCGCGCATCATGGGTGTGCAGAGGGAAATCGAGCGCCAGGTGAATGAGCCCTGCCCCGGCAAACGCCATCAATGGCGCCGACCCGAGCCTGAACGCCAGGGCGAGTATGGCGCCCCAGATTATGAAACTGTTGTCGACCGCAAACACCGCCTGCCAGGCATCCGAGTAGTAGTATTCGCGGAACACGGTCTCGGCCGGCACGCCCATGCCCCAGATCGACACAGAAACCATGAGATAGAGCGAGAGATCCGGGGTCACCGAGCCCGCCAGCGCCGCAAGGTAGGTTTTCCTGCGGTCCGCTTTCGCAAATAGTGCAGTTCCGACAAGCAGATGTGCGGGCGTGTTCATGCGAGCCCGCTGGGCAATTCAGTCCAGGTCCCGCGAGTCCAGGACGCGCTGTATCTCGCTCCGGACCAGCTTGCGAACCGTGTGCGTGATCCGCTCACCGAGATCGCCCTGCAATTCCTGCTTCATCAGACGCGACACGAGCAGGCGAAGCGCGTCTTCTTCGGGGATACGGTCCAGCGCCGCTTTCGCTCCGGCGATCTGCTGCGCGGCCTCGGGTTGCGGCTCTTCGTCCGCGGAGCTTCGCGCAACGGGTCGATCGGACGATGTATCTGCAGTTGTGGTGCCCGGCACCTTGCCCATTGGAGGCTCGACCGGCTTGGGATCGAGTGCGGCACCGGTTCTGACTGCCTGCCTGGCGTCCGACGCATTCGCCCCCGCCGACATGCCCCGGTCTTGCTCGCTTGAGCTTTCTGCGATCGACTTGCGAACCGCCGCACTCAACTCGGCGTCGAAGCGATCTGCGTCGGACGCATACTTATCGGTTTCCGGCGCGGCATCGGGTCCACGTTCTATCCGTGCCTCGATCCGCGCCACCACGTCGTCGGGATCGGTGAACGCGCGCACCTCGGCGGATACCGGTGGCACTGGCGGCACATCGGTTGCCATCGGCGCCTCGTCATCGAAGCCATGCTCGCTGCGGAACGCCACCGGATCGTCGCTATCGCTTTCTTCGTCGTCCGAAGGGCCGGTTTCGATCAGGGCAATCTCGCTAAGTCGAAGTGTCGAGCGCGTGCGTCCGGCGGTCTCCTCGGAAGGTCGCGGGCGCGTGTAAACAATGCGGTCGGGACGGTGCAGGGACTGGTCCTCGCTGCCATCGGGCTCGAATTCGTCTGCAGTTCCATCGACTGCCGCTTCCAGTTCAGCAATTTTCTGCTCCAGCGAGCGTGCACTGGCGCGGGCCGCATGATCCTTTTCCACACGGTCACTGGCAGTCAGAACAAGCGCCCCCGATGGCGTGGGTACCCCCGGCAATCCGCGCGACTGCGGCCTTCGACGCGGCACCTCCTGCGACACAAGCCGACGCACGGACGAAAGCACGTCCTCTACCTTCGGATCTGGTACGGAATCCGGCATTTGTCCTCGATCAATCCTTGCCCCCGACGGATATCCTATCCGCTGAGTGCCTTTCAGACAAGTTCCCGATGTCCCGGAAGTTATTGTTTTCCAATCGCGCGCAAGACCCGATCAAGGCGCTTGCCTTCCGGGCTGACATAGACCGTCGGCGCATCCTTCACCGCGTTGTAGTAGGCGGCGGGGTCGTAAATCGGCACGTTCAGACCGAGCCGCTGCGCCGTAAGACGCCCCATGGAATCGAGCACACGATAAACTGCGATCTGGCGGTCGACCGTGGCCGAGACAAGGTTCGTCTGGGCGTCCAGCAACTCCTGCTCCTGGTCGAGCACATCCAGCGTGGTCCGCGCGCCAAGCTGAAATTCCTCGCGCACCCCTTCGAGAGCCAGCGAGGCGGCCTGCACCTGACGGTTCGAAGCGTCGATGCTGGCGATCGCGACCGCGAGGTTTGCATAGGCATTTCCAACCTGCTGGTCGACGAGCAGGCCGGTCGTATAGAGCCCGGCCCGTGACTGGTCGCGCAGCGCCTGAGCCCGTCGGATGCCGGACGTGATGCCACCGCCCTGGTAAATCGGACCGGACAGTTCGATGCCGATGCTGGCGCTGTTGTCGCCATCGTCGTCAATCGCCGTGCGGGCCGAGCCCGTGAGCCTTGGATAGATGCCGCGCCTGGCGCTTTCGACTGCCAGTTCCGACGCGGCCACCTGATGCTGCACCTGGATGACGGCAGGGTTTTCCTGGCGCGCGATGCCACGGGCCGCGTTCTCGGTACCGGGAACGGCAGGCGGGGGTGGCGGCGGAGCGAGCCTGCCCGGATATTCCCCGACGGCGACCCGGTATTGCTCCTGCGCCAGCGCAAGTCCGCCCTGCTCGGCGGCAAGTCCCGACCGCGCCGCGGCAAGCCGGGCCTCGGCCAGCGAGACGTCGGTGCGCGTCACCTCGCCCACCTCGAACCGGTCGCGCGTGGCGCGCAGCTGCTGGTTCAGAAGCCGCACGTTGTTTTCACGAAGCTCAACAAAGGCCTCCGAGCGGCGAACGCTCAGATAGGCATTAACAGCGTTGAAAAGGACGGAATTCTCGACATCGACCAGCGCCGCGCGCGTGGCCAGCACGGATTCCTTCGCCAGATCCACGCCAAGCGCCGAGCGACCGAAGTCGTAGAGCAACATCGACGCAGTCAGCGATACCGAGCCGGAAAAGTTGTCGCCGGGCGCCGGGTCGGCATAGCTGATTCCCGCGGCGTAGTTCAGCACCGGGCGAAGCGACGCGACCGCTTTGGCTACATCCTCATCCGCCGCACGAAGAACCGCGCGGTTCTGTTCGATGAGACCGCTGTTGCGATAGGCGGTTGCAAGTGCGTCCGACAGCGTCTCGGACATCGCCGGGGCCGTCCAGGACAGCCCCGCGACACACGCGGCGACCGCCAATTTCAACGCTCTCGTCATAGGTCGTCCCCCTGCTACAATGCGAACGCCTTGGCAGCCTCGAAACCCGGCAGCAACGGCGCCGAGGCGTTGAAAGCGAAACGCCAGCTCACCGCGCCGTCGATGCGGTAACCCACGCGAACCGCACCAAGCGCCCCTGTCATGAAGATCGCCACAATGCGACCGCCCTCCTTCAACTGGTCGATCAGCCCCTGCGGAACCGTCTCGACCGCACCCTGGATCAGGATAACATCGTAAGGCGCTGATTTCAGGGCGCCTTCTGCCAAAACGCCTTCGACGACCGCGACATTGTCGATCCCCGCTTCGGCCAGTGCGTTCTCGGCATCGCGCACCCGGTCGGCGCTATCCTCGACCGCAATCACCGCCTCTGCAATATGCGCGGCCACGGCAGCGGAATAGCCAAGCCCGGACCCGATATCGAGCACCATCTCGTCGTTCTGGATATTCGCGGCTTCCAGCATCTTCGCCAAGGTTCGCGGGTCGAGAATGACGCGCCCGCCGCCCATTCCCACATGCTCGCCCATGTAGGCTATCTCGCGCCTGTCGACCGGCACGAAGAGTTCACGCGGCACGGTCAGCATGGCGTCGATGATTGGAAATTTCGTCACGTCAGAGGGGCGAACCTGGGTGTCGACCATCATCGTGCGACGTCGGGAGAAATCGGCCATTACTAAACTCTTTCGTTCAGTCTCTCACTTGGGTTTGAACCACAACTGCCCCTTCCGGGCAAGCGCTAGGTCGAGAATGAATGAGATCGCACCGATATGGTCTGTAGCGCTTGCATGGGTTCGACAAGCACACTATTGACAGCGTGGCTTCGGCGAGTTGGCGGAGTGGTTACGCAGCGGATTGCAAATCCGTGTACACCGGTTCGATTCCGGTACTCGCCTCCATTTAAAATCAATGGGTTAGTGGGATTTCGCGAATCTGCGAAGGCTCCGTCTAAACATTTGTCTAAACATTCTGTTTTTGTTCTGTTCGCTAACGCGCTTCATAGTTGGCGCCATGATCCCTGCCCGCACCCCATCTTCGCGACCAATTTTCGCCAAACTTGCATGACCTATTGCGAAGGGAAATTTGTCCCAGAGGCGCAGTATGGAAATCGTCACTATTGTGCTCGGTGTGGTCCTCGTCTGGGCCATATCGAGCAGCGTCAATCGCAGCCGACGCGAAAGCAGTCGGTACGAGGGACGGCCTGCACAGCCGTCGCAAGTGGCAAGGCCAGAGGTTGCTTCAAAGCCCATCCCTGTAAAGACTGCGCGAGCCGCGCCGTTCGATCCGAGTTCCGCACATCCGGTTCCCCGCAAGACGTTCGTGGAAGGCAAGGCTTATGTCGTGGATGGCGACACCATTAAAATCAAAGGCCAGCAGATCAGACTCTTTGGTATCGACGCTCCCGAAATCGATCACCCATACGGAAAAATCGCCAAGTCTGCGCTGATGAAGCTTTGCGGTGGAAAGATTGTGCGCGCTGAAGTCATGGCAGAAGATGATCACGGTCGGACAGTTGCGCGTTGCAGGCTGGAAGACAGTCGCGATCTGTCCGCCGAGATGGTGAAACAGGGGTTGGCTATTGACTGGAAGAAGTACTCGGGCGGCGAGTACAGCTCTATTGAGCAACCCGGGGTCCGAAGAAAGAAGCTCTTCCTGGCCGATCAACGGCAGAGGGGAAACTTGAAAGCTTGGCAAGACTACGACGCGTGGCGAAAGAAGAAGTCAGCCAAGGACTGAACGCCTTGCAACGAACAGCTAATGTACTTCCTTATTCTGCAGGCGCCTAAGCTGCGCCTGTTTTGCTCTGACCTTCTGACGCACCTTCTTCGTGTAGTGCAGCACCATCGCCGGGCTTTGACCTGTAACGGATGCCACGAGATCATCGCTGCACCCGGCCTCAACCAGCTCGCAGGCGGCGTTGTAG
>JAJDOD010000071.1 GCA_022340315.1 Silicimonas sp.
CCGCCGATGACCGGACCGGCGCTCTCGGCGGCAAATCCCTGCATCAGCCCGGTCAGCAGCCAGAGCGGCGTCGAGGCGAGAAGCGCCCAGAAAAGCGCGGCGCGCACGCGTCCGCCCGCCACCGGCCTGCCCGTCATCGACAGAAGCACCGTAACGATCAGGGATATCCCGTAGAACACCAGCGGCATGACCATCATCCAGCCGAAGAGAGCGCCTGACATCCGGGCGTCGAACGGTATCGACGGATCGAAAAACGCCTCCCGCGAGAGCCGGGGAAGCTGCGCGATGAAGATGAGTAAACACGCCCCCAACAGCACCGCCAGCGCCCGATCCTCGCGCGGGGGGCCCGACATGCGCCGGGCCTGCACCTCGCGCGGGGCGCGATAGGTGCGGGCGATATCGAGCACGACGCTCACGACCGGTGCCGCAGCAGCCAGCCTTCAAGCCGGTCGCGGATATCCGCCGCGATGGCCTCGTCCTCGATCTCGGCGATCGCCTCGGCAAGGAATGCCAGCACGAGCAGATCCTTGGCCTCGCTTTCCGGTACGCCGCGGGACCGCAGGTAGAACAGCGCCTCCTCGTCGATTGCACCGCTGGTCGAGCCATGCGAACAGGCAACGTCGTCGGCATAAATCTCAAGCTCGGGTTTGGCGAGGAACTGGGCGTCGCCATCGAGCAGAAGCGATTGGCTGATCTGGTAGCCATCCGTTTTCTGCGCCCCCGGCTTGACCAGGATCTTGCCCTGGAAGGCTCCGACGGCGCCGTTCTTGAGAACCTTCTTGAAGACCTGGCGGCTCTCGCAGTTCACCGCGTCATGCACGACGAACACGGTATCGTCATGGTGAAAGTCGCCGTCTCCCATCGCCGCCCCGGCGATATGGGCCTGGGCATTGTCGCCCGTCAGTTCGATGAACGCCTCGTTGCGGGTCAGCCTGCCATTGGCGGTCAGCGTGAAGCTCTTGAACGCACTCTCCTCGCCCAGCCTCGCGAAAAGATGCGTGACGGCACGCCGTTCATGGTCGCGCCCCTGGGTGCGAATGTGGTGGAACGCGGCGCGGTCGGCCACGTCGATCTCGAAGCACTTGTTGAAGCGCGCCGCGGCCGGACCGTTTTCCAGGATCGTGACCTCGGCGCCTTCCTCGACCTTCACGAGGAAGTGCAGGATCGCGTCGCTGTCGGTTTCTTCGTGCAGATACCGGAAATGCAGTGGCTTCGACGGCTTTCCGGTGACACGCAACACCACGCCATCGGTTGCAAAGGCGGTGTTGAGCGCCGCGAAAGGACGGGCAACAGGGTCTTGCGCGCGCTCCTCCAGCACACCGTAAAGATCCTTGGCCCAATGGATGTCCTGGGACGTTGCGTCGGCAAGGCGCATGATCTCGACGCCTTCCAACTCCAGCGGGTCAGAGGCTTCGGCATCGAACACGCCGTCCCGGAAAACCAGCCGGAGACGATCCAGACCAGAAAACGCAGGAGGCTCATCGGCATCGAACAGCGCCGCCTCCGGCGTCTGGGCCGCGTTCAGCGTATCGGGGCGTGTGAAGCGCCAGTACTCGTCGCGCGGTCCGGGCAGGCCCATCTTGCGGAAACGCTCGAGCGCGGCCTCGCGCACCCGGCGCGCCCACTGCGCCCCGTCCGGCATGGCAAGCGCCGCCAGTCGCGCCTCGGTCGCGTCGATCTTGGCTTGCGGCAGGGCCATTACACGGCCTCCGCGAGGATGTCGGCATAGCCGTTGTTCTCGACTTCGAGCGCCAGCTCCGGCCCCCCGGTCTTGACCATCCGGCCATCGGCCATGATGTGAACGACATCCGGCCGGATATGATCCAGAAGCCGTTGGTAGTGCGTGATGACGAGGAAGGCGCGGCCTTCGTCGCGAAGCGCGTTGACGCCGTCCGCCACCAACCGCATCGCATCCACGTCCAACCCGGAATCGGTCTCGTCGAGAATGCACATCTTCGGTTCGAGCATCGCCATCTGGAGAATTTCGTTTCGCTTCTTCTCACCGCCGGAGAAGCCCACGTTGACGGGACGTTTCAGCATGTCGGCTTCGATTTTCAAGCCCTTCGCCTTATCCCGGATAAGCTTCAGGAAATCAGCCGCGCTCATCTCCTCCTCGCCGCGTGTCTTGCGTTGCGCATTCAGCGCGGTGCGCAGAAAGGTCATGTTGCCGACACCGGGGATCTCGACCGGATACTGGAACGCCAGGAACAGCCCGGCGGCGGCCCGCTCCTCGGGTTCCATTTCAAGCAGGTCGGCGCCTTCCAGCGTCGCCTCGCCCTCGGTCACCTCGTAGCCATCGCGGCCCGACAACACGTATGACAGCGTGGACTTGCCCGAGCCGTTCGGGCCCATGATCGCATGGACGCTGCCGGCGGGAACCTCAAGATCGACGCCTTTGAGGATCTGCTTGTCCTCTTCTTCAAGTTTGACGTGCAGGTTTTTGATATTCAGCATTTTCTTCCTCACAAAACGCGCGCGACCCGGCTCTGCCGCAAGGCAAGGCCGGGGTCGGAAATTGGATTGTATTCGGGTGTCAGACGGCGGCTAGCGCCGTTTCGACGAATTCCTTCGAGAAGAAGCTGGCGTAAAGCCCGGGCACCTTCTGGATGAGTTCCGCCTGATAATAGTACACCGCCCCGAAGCTGCCTGCGAGCGCCAGGAACCTGATGCCCCGCAGCATGTGGAACGTCCAGCCGAAGGCCAGCGCCAGGAAACCGCCGATGGCGAACGGTACGTACTGGATATAGGGCGCGATGATCTCGGGCGGCGTCAACTGCACGAGCCCGCCCGCGGCGAACAGGTGAAAGTCTGCCGCCTGGCCGACGAACATCGAAAGACCGCCGAAGAAAAGCGCGAGGATACTGAGCGTCATCGTCGAGCCCGAGTTCAGATCGACCTTCTTGGCGCGCTTCTTCTTGATGCGCACCGTATTGCTGGCCGGTTTGCCCTTCTTGCGTGTCCGTGCGGCTTCCTCGTCGACAGGACCGACGTGAACCTCGCCCATCGTGTTGGGGCCACCCTTCTTGATCCGCGAAATACGGCGGTCGAACCCGTCGCGTTGCGCATTGGAAAGTGCCATGCTGCTCGTCCCTTGGTTCCGTTTGGGCATTGTTTCCCAAGCGAATGTGGCGACAGCATGGCACCCACGGGGTGAATTCCGCGCGATTGCAGTGATATAATGGGGTTTTCGGCACCTGTTACTCCACCGTCACGGCTGTGCCCGAGGCCGAGACCATCAGCATATTGTTGACGACTTCATAATCGAGATCGACGCCCACCACCGCGTTTCCCCCGGCACTTGCCGCCCGCTGTTCAAGCTCCTGAAGCGCGATGGTGCGTGCCTTGGCCAGTTCTTCCTCGTAGGCGCCCGAACGCCCGCCGACGATATCGGTGATTTGCGCAAAGATATCCCGAAAGACATTTGCGCCGAGAATGGCCTCGCCCACGACGACGCCGTGGTAGGCGGTGATCGGCTTGCCTTCGATCGACGGTGTTGTGGTCACGATCATGGTCTTGTCATCCCAGGGGTTCATTTCTCTCTCCAGCGACCGAGAACGGTGCTGGCAAACAGGCTGCCGCAGAAGCCCGACACGAAGCTGACCGCGACGACCTGCCCGCGCTGAAGCATGTCTGTCAGCCAATCGACACCCACTGCGAAGCAGGCACAGAAAATGCCGGTAAGAAACGCCGAGACAAGGATGGAGCGGATCATGGCTTGTCTTTCACCGTTTCGTCGCTCTTTGCCTTCGCGCCCCGTGCAACGATCACGGTGAAGCCGAAAAGCAGCACCGTGACAATGGTCATCCACCACGGGAACACACCCGCGGGAACCCCGAGCACCGGCACGAAATGCGACAGCACGCTGATCGCCGACAGCACGCCCATCAGAAGCGCCATGCGCAGCGACTTCCGATATTGCCTGCCTGCCGCCGACCGGCTTTCGTCACTGGACCCTGAACCGCCTGGCACGTGCCTACCCCACGCTTCCTTCCAGCGAAATCGCCACAAGCTGCTGCGCTTCCATCGCGAATTCCATCGGCAAGGCCTGAAGCACTTCGCGGGCGAAGCCGTTGACGATCAGCGCCACGGCCTCTTCCTCGTCCATGCCCCTGCTTCGGCAGTAGAACATCTGGTCGTCGTCGATCTTCGACGTCGTCGCCTCGTGTTCAACGCGCGAGGAGTTGTTCTTGACCTCGATGTAGGGCACCGTATGCGCCCCGCACTTGTCGCCGATCAGCAGGCTGTCGCACTGGGTGTAGTTGCGGCTGTTCCTGGCGCGGGGATGCATCGAGACCAGGCCACGGTATGTGTTCTGCGCACGACCCGCGCTGATACCTTTCGAGACGATTCGGCTCTTGGTGTTCTTGCCAAGGTGCACCATCTTCGTGCCGGTATCGGCCTGCTGGTAATTGTTGGTAATGGCGATCGAATAGAACTCGCCCTGAGAATCGTCGCCGCGCAGGATGCAGGACGGGTACTTCCATGTGACGGCGCTCCCGGTCTCGACCTGCGTCCACATCACCTTGGAACGATCGCCCCGGCAATCGGCACGCTTGGTCACGAAATTGTAGATCCCGCCCTTGCCTTCCTCGTCGCCCGGATACCAGTTCTGGACGGTCGAATACTTGATTTCGGCATCCTCCAGCGCCACCAGTTCGACCACGGCGGCGTGAAGCTGGCTCGTATCCCGCTGCGGTGCGGTGCAGCCTTCGAGGTACGAGACATAGGCCCCCTTGTCCGCGATGATCAATGTCCGCTCGAATTGGCCGGTATTCTCGGCATTGATCCGGAAATAGGTCGAAAGCTCCATCGGGCAGCGCACGCCCGGCGGCACGTAGACGAACGAGCCATCCGAGAAGACAGCCGAGTTCAGGGTCGCGTAGTAATTGTCGCTGACCGGCACCACGCTCGCGAGATACTTTTTCACAAGGTCAGGATGCTCACGGATCGCATCCGAGATCGAGCAGAAGATCACGCCCGCCTTCGCCAGTTCCTTCTGAAAGGTCGTGCCGACGGACACACTGTCGAAAACCGCATCGACCGCCACTTTCCGACCTTCCGCCGGCGCATCCTCGGCCCCTTCGACACCCGCAAGGATCATCTGCTCCTTCAGCGGAATCCCAAGCTTTTCATAGGTTTCCAGAAGCTTGGGATCCACCTCGTCCAGCGACTTCGGCTTCTCCATCATGCTCTTGGGCTTGGCGTAGTAATACTGGTCCTGGAAGTCGATCTTCGGATAATCGACCATCGCCCAGTCCGGTTCGGTCATCTCGAGCCAGCGCCGATAGGCGCCCAGCCGCCACTCGGTCATCCATTCCGGCTCACCGTTATTGGCCGAGATCAGCCGCACGATGTCCTCGGTCAGGCCCTTCGGCGCATAGTCCATCTCGATCTCGGTTTCCCAGCCGTACTTGTACTTGCCGGAAAGCGAGCGGACGGCATCGACCGTATCCTGGTCGACCCCGTCCTTGACGCCTGCGTTATCCAAAGCTGCCATGTGTCTCCCTCACGCCGCCCTCTGGCGGAACTTATTCTCGTGTTTCAGCCACGCCTCCACGAAGCGCAGAACATCATCCTCTGTCGTCACCGGTCCCAGCGAAACCCGCAAAGCGCTTTCCGCCCCCCGGTCGTCGAGACCCATTGCCCGTAGCACCCGCGGCACCTTGACCTTGCCGCTCGAACAGGCCGAGCCGCTCGAGACCGCGAACCCCGCGAGGTCCATCTGCATCACCTGCGTCTCGCCCTTCCAGCCGGGCGTCACAAGGCAACTCGTGTTCGGCAGGCGCGGCAAATCTTTCCCGACAAAAATAGTCTCTTTTGCGCCGGATGCCAGCGAAGATTCTAGAATGTTTCTAAGTTTCTCGACTTCTGCCCACACGCCAGCATCCAGGTCGCGCAATGAGGCCTCGGCAGCCGCCCCGAAACCGGCGATCCCGGCGACGTTCTCGGTCCCCGACCTGCGCCCCAGTTCCTGGCCTCCGCCAGCCAGCAAAGGCTCGATCTCCAGCCCGTCGCGAACCAGGAGCGCGCCCACTCCCTTCGGCCCGCCGATCTTGTGGGCACTGAGGCAAGCAAGATCCGCTCCGGACCAGTGAAACGACCACGGCACCCGTCCCACGGCCTGCGTCACGTCCAGAAACAAGGACCGCGCATGATATGCGCCATAGGGCCAGCCCGCTTCGCTCTTCACAGGAGGCTCGGTTATGACCCCGGTCTCCGAATTCGCCAGCCCCATCGCCAGCACGTTGTTCTCTTTCCCGATATGCGACAGCTCGAAATGCGCCCAAAGCGCATCATGCGCCGTTTCTTCCACGCAAACCGCGCCATGCGGGAAAACCGCCGCCAGAACCGAGGCCGCCTCGGTCGCGCCGGACGTGAAAACCACCTCGCCCGGCTTGCATCCGCAAAGCGCCGCCACCTGCCCACGCGCACGCTCGACGATCGCGCGCGCCGCGCGCCCCTCGGCATGGACCGACGAGGGGTTGCCCGCGACATCCAGCGCCGCGACCATCGCCTCCCGCGCCTCTGGGCGAAGCGGCGCGGTGGCATTCCAGTCAAGATAGACGCGATCTGCCATCATCGGCCTGCAAATACTCCGGGGGTGCGGGGGCAGAGCCCCCGCGGAGCGACGCCGGCAGGCGGCGCAATCCCCCGCTCAGCCCTCATCGACCACCTCGAACAGCGCCGGCACGGCCGGACAGGGTGCCAGTTCGTTGTCCACCACGTCCGAAAGCCGCGTCTGGTGCAGGAAGACGTAGACATGCGCCGACAGCCCCTCCCAAAGACGGTTGGTCATGCTTTGCGCCCGGCTCCCCGAAACCGCGCCCGAGGCGCCCGCCCCGGTATGCAACGCGCTCACGGTCTCATCCACTGCCGCCAGGATGTCAGCGACACGGATCGACGACGCAGGCCTGGCCAGGCGATAACCGCCGCCCGGCCCCCGCACGCTCTCGACCAGACCGCCGCGCCGCAGCTTGACGAAAAGCTGCTCGAGATAGGGCAGCGAGATATCCTGCCGCCGCGAAATCTCGGAAAGCGACAGAAGGCCATCGGCCGGCGCCATCGCAAGCTCGACCAGCGCGACCATCGCATAGCGCCCCTTGGTACTCAGTTTCATTGGCCTTCGCCTTGCCTAAATGGATTGACCTTTTGACGGTCAGCGCTTACCTCAGCCTCCACTCGGGGACAGAGATCTCAATTTAGAACGTTTCTAAAGAAGCCGACGAAAGCCGTCAACTTTAGCAAGCCGTTATGAAACTGGCTCCCTTGAGACAAGAAGGTGAAGAGCGCGCGCATGCCCGAAGTTATTTTTCCCGGTCCCGAAGGCCGCCTCGAAGGCCGATACCACCCGCAGAAGACCAAGGACGCGCCCATCGCTATCGTCCTTCATCCGCATCCGCAGTTCGGCGGCACGATGAACAATCGCGTGGTCTACAACCTGCACTACGCATTTCACAACCTGGGCTTCAACGTCCTGCGCTTCAACTTCCGCGGCGTCGGTCGCAGCCAGGGCGAATACGACCAGGGGATCGGGGAACTTTCGGATGCCGCCTCGGCACTCGACTACCTGCAGTCGATGAACCAGAACGCCAAGCATTGCTGGGTTGCGGGCTTCTCCTTCGGTGCCTGGATCGGAATGCAGCTCCTGATGCGGCGGCCCGAGATCACCGGCTTCATCAGCGTCTCGCCACCGGCGAACATGTACGACTTCTCCTTCCTCGCCCCCTGCCCCTCCTCGGGCCTGATCATCAACGGCACAGGCGACCGCGTCGCGCCGCCGCGCGACACCCATACGCTGGTGGGCAAGCTGCACGAGCAGAAGGGCATCCAGATCACGCATACCGAGATCGAGGGCGCCGGGCACTTCTTCGAAGATCCGCACATGGAGGTGATGATCGGAAACGTCACCGACTACGTGAAGCGCCGGCTGACCGAAACGACGCGGTAGCACAGGCCGAGATACCGTGTCGCCGGGCGGCGGCTGTTGCTGTCCGGAGCAATTGTGGTCCTGATGGGCCGATCCTTCATCAGTTCGGCTGAAATCCCCATGACTTTGAAGGGATTGATCGCGCCCCGGAAACCTTTCAAGGCCGCGCGCGGACGTTTTTGCGAGGACTTCGCGGCTTTTTTGCGTTTCGCCGCTATTCCGCCGCAATTCCGCCCAAACAAGGCCAAAGCGCACCGCCTAGATGTTGCTATCTTCCCTCGTCGCTCCGAAAGGTGCGCCTCGGTACTTCACAGGGCAGTTCGACAGGGCCGGGATCGAAAGAATCAGAGCCGCTTTCGTTCACGGCAGGTCGCACAAGACCTCTCGAGCACAAAAAATTTGGCCCGGCATCGCGCCGGGCCAAAAACGTTCCAGGCTCTGCCTGCGGCGCAACCTTCAGGATGAGGAAACCTTGGCGAGACGTGCCAGCATATCGCCATTGCGACAGAAGCGAGGCACTCCGAACCGGCCTTCTTCCATGTGCCGCTCACAGGCTTCCGGGACGCTGCATCCGGTGCAGGCGAGCACTGCGTCAGAGTACTCCTCCGGCGAAAGTTCGCCTCTCAGGATCGCGATATCCAGGTCGATCTTCTGCGCATCCGCCATGCGCGTCATCAGCCGTTCATGTCGCTGGTAGGTCGTCGTTTCGGTCATGGAAACCTCCGTGCAGTCACGGATCAGTCTGCACTCACCTCGGTTCGGGTCATTGACCTGGATCAAATATTGCCGTCTTCGCCCAAGGCCGCGGCAAGCTGGAAGCCGATCCGCCGCGGCTCGGGCGCATCCGCCTGCTTGGGCATAGCACGCAAGAGCACGTTCAGCTGGCTGACATGCTGGACGAGCTGCACCCGCGCGCCGGTCTGATCGGTGCCGTAAAAGGTCACGATATCGGGATCGAAATGCCCCAGCCCCTCGATCCGCAGGAACCCGCCGCCGGTATCGGTGAAGCCCATTGCAACCTCCTGCTCGCCGTCCAGCATCTTCTCGAAATTCTGGATGTAGAGGATCAGCCGCTGATAGGCCCATTCCGCCGGGCTCTTCTTTTCGACCGGCGTCTTCACAACGGCGTCGGGCAGTGTCTCCTGCTCGACCGTCTGTTCGCCCGGTGACGTGTGAACCACGCCGCGACGCGGTATCGCGTAGGCCTCGGCAACTTCGGCCGTGGTGTTGATCTCGTCGCTCATCGCATCCTCCCGGTTGGGTGTTTGCCAGCGGCCGCGTCCCGCTGCGGCCAGTCACTTTTTCTCGTAGAGCCATGCCCCGTCGTCACGGCGCACCCGGCGCGCGCGCCCGGCAAGATAGAGATGCTGGCAATGCGCGACCGCTTCGACAAGTGCCAGGCCGTATTCGCCGCCCCCGATCTGGCGCTTGAAGATCGGCAGGAAACAGTCGCCCGCCGCCGCTGGCGTCGCCAGATGCGACTCCAGCCGGTCAAGCGCCGAGATATGGTTCTCGATCATCTGCTCCAGCCGTGTCGGCAGGCCTGCGAAGGGCAGCTTGTGGCCGGGCAGAACGAAATGCTCCTCCCGCGCCAGCGGCTGAAACGCCCGGCACGATGCCAGCCAGTCCGCAACCGGGTCGGCACCGGGCTCGGTCGGATAAACCCCGAGATTGGGCGAGATCGACGGCAAAAGCTGGTCGCCCCCAAGAATCAGATCATCGTCCTCGGACCAGAGCGTTGCATGTTCGGGCGCGTGCCCATGACCGATGCGAACCCTCCAGGTCCGCCCGCCGATCCGCAACCGGTCACCTTCAGTGATGCGCGTATAGCCAAGCGCCAGCGGCGCGATCACGTCTGCGAAGTTGAACGGCCGCTCGCGCGCGCGCTGCTCCATTACCTCGGGCGCGGCGCCCGCGGAGCGGTAGAACTCCAGCGCTTCCGGCACCGGCCGCTCCTGCACATCGAGCGACAGCATGCGCGCCATCAGATAGGCGGTGCGCGTGGTCAGCAGTTCGGCACCCCGCGCCTGGAAGCCCCCGGCAAGCCCGATGTGATCGGGGTGATGATGCGTCACCAGAACCCGCGCCACCGGCTTGCCGCCCAGCGGCCCCTCAAGCGCGGCATCCAGCATCGCCTGACCCCTCGGCCAGGCAAGCCCGGTGTCGACCAATGTCCAGCTGTCACCGTCATCCAGCGCATAGATGTTCACATGATCCAGCGCCATCGGCAGCGGAAGCCGCAGCCACATTACCCCGTCTGCCACCTCAACTGGAACGCCGAATTCCGGCGCGGTTTCATGCGGATAGCGGATCGAGCGCGGTCCTTGATCCATCACGCGGCAAGATCGTCGGGCGAGAGATCGTACAGACCGGCCGCACCGACACGGACCTGCGCGAGAAGCGACAGGTGTTCGGGCAGAAGCCGGTCGATATAGAAACGGGCCAGCGCCGCGCGCGGCCCTTCGCCCGCAGCCATCGCCGCCGCCAGATGGTAGTGGCCGCCAAGAACGCGCGCGGCGGCCCGCAGGTAGGGAACGGCACCGGCAAAACGCTGATCGAGGCTTTCGCCCACCATCCACTCGGTGGTCTCGCGCAGCGTCTCGGCCGCGGCCCAGACCTTCTCGGCCAACTCCGGGAAGGTCGCCCGCGCCGCCTCGGCTCCCACCTCGACCTCGTCCAGCAGCCGGTACATCGCTTCGCCGCCGTCCATCATCTTCCGCGCCACAAGATCCATCGCCTGGATGCCGTTGGTGCCCTCGTAGATCGCCGTCACGCGCACGTCGCGGAAGTACTGCGCCGCACCGGTTTCCTCGATGAACCCCATGCCGCCATGCACCTGCACCCCGGTGTCCGAGACCTGCACGCCCACGTCCGTGCCAAACGCCTTGGCAATCGGCGTCAATAGCGCGGCGCGCGCCGACCATTCGGCGGCGCCGGTCGCCGTTGCCATGTCGGTCGAAACGGCACAGGCCAGCGCGATCGAGCGCGCAACGAAAATATCCGCCTTCATGCCGGTAAGCATCCGGCGCACATCCGCGTGCTCGACGATGGTGCCCGTGCCCCCGGCCTTGCCCTGCTTGCGCTCACGAGCGTACGCAAGCGCCTTCTGGAACGCACCCTCCGCGGCGCCGATCCCCTGGCAACCGACGGCGAGGCGGGCGTTGTTCATCATCGTGAACATCGCCGCCATGCCGCCGTTTTCGGGGCCGATCATCCAGCCCTTCGCGCCATCGAACTCCATCACCGCCGTGGGCGAGCCGTGCAGCCCCATCTTGTGCTCGAGGCTCACCACTCGAACCCCGTTGCGCTCGCCCGGATTCCCGTCGGCATCCGGAAGGTACTTCGGCACCAGGAACAGGCTGATGCCCTTGGTCCCCGGCGTGGCATCCGGCAGCCGTGCCAGGACAAGGTGGCAGACGTTCTCTGCGAAATCCGCATCACCCCAGCTGATGTAAATCTTCTGCCCACTGACCTTGTAGGTGCCGTCCCCCGCCGGTTCGGCCTTCGAGCGCAGCGCGCCCACGTCGGACCCCGCCTGCGGTTCGGTCAGGTTCATCGTGCCGGTCCACTCACCCGAGATGAGCTTGGGCAGGTAGAGCGCCTTGATCGCGTCGCTGGCGTGCGCCTCCAACGCCTCGATCTGGCCGAGCGACAGCACCGGGCAGAGGTTCAGCGCCAGGCACGCCCCCGACATCATGTCGTTGATCGCGGTTCCCAGCGCCACCGGCAGACCCATGCCCCCGAACTCCGGGTTCGCCATGACGCCGACCCAGCCACCCTCGGCAATCGCCCGGTAGCCCTCGGCGAAGCCGGGCGACGTGCGCACGACACCGTTCTCAAGCACGGCAGGATGCAGATCGCCGTTCCGCTGCAGAGGCGCGATCACCTCGTCGCACAGCTTGCCCGCTTCGGTCAGAATCGCTTCCACCATATCCGGCGTCGCCTCGGAGAAGCGCTCGGTCGCGGCGACGGCCGGGAAGCCGACAACGTGATCGAGAATGAACCGGTGGTCCCGGACAGGCGAGGCATATGGCATTGCGCTGGCTCCAAAACGTCTTGGCATCACCGGCGCGCGCCGGTAACGCAGGTCGGACAATGAAGCCCGCGCCGCGGGACCGCAACCGGGACGCAGCGTCACGGGAAGGGACAGCGATGGAGACCGAACGCCTGTCGCCGGATGACACCGGGATCGCCCGCGCCGCCGCGCTTCTGGCGGGCGGCGAGCTTGTCGCGTTTCCGACCGAAACCGTCTACGGCCTCGGCGCCGACGCCACCGACGACCGGGCGGTTGCGGGCATCTTCGAAGCCAAGGACCGACCCAGCTTCAACCCGCTTATCGTTCACGTGCCAACGCGCGAGGCGGCCGAGGCGATCGGCCAGATCCCCGAGGCGGCGCGCAGCTTTCTCGGCGGTGGCTGGCCCGAGGGACTGACCCTCATCGTGCCCCTCCGCCCAGATGCGGGCCTCTCGAAACTGGTGACCGCGGGACAGGACACGGTTGGCCTCCGCGTGCCCGTTTCTGCCGTCGCGCGACGCTTGCTCTTTGCCTTCGGCGGCCCGGTCGCGGCACCCTCGGCCAACCCCTCGGGGCGCCTCAGCCCGACCTGCGCCGACCACGTGATGGCGGGTCTGTCGGGCCGGATCGCGGCCGTGCTCGACGGCGGCGAAACGCCCGGAGGGCTCGAATCCACCATCCTCGGCTTCGATGCCGCCGGCCCTGTCGTGTTCCGCGAAGGCTTCTTCCAGGCACCGGACGACCTGAGACGGAGAACCTCTGCGGAAGACACCGCCGCCGCGCACGCCGCGCCGGGAATGCAGGCCTCGCACTATGCGCCAAAGGGGCAGTTGCGCATGAACGTCACGACGCCGGACCCCGGCGAATGGCACATCGGCTTCGGTCCCGAGATACCCGGTCACGCCAGTCTCTCTCCCAAGGGCGACCTGCGCGAGGCGGCAGCGCGACTTTTCGCGCTTCTCCACGAGGCCGACGCCAGGGGCGCCACCCGCATCGCGGTCGCGCCCATTCCTGATACCGGACTTGGCCGAGCGATCAACGACCGGCTGCGCCGCGCATCGGCGCCGCGCCCCTAGTCGCCGCGCCGGTTATAGACACCTTCCGGCAGGTTCAGCGATGCCGTCAGATCCGCCACCTGCGCCAGCGACAGGGTTATCTTCTGCACCGTCTCGCCATCATGGCCAAGCTGTTCCAGCGTCACGCAATCCTCGAAAGCGGTGATCGTGACATCCTGCTGCCGGTGCGGCGCCGGTTCGTCGATCAGCGTGACAACGGTCGCGTCGAAATCGTGCTCGATGGTAAACATGGACACCAGCTTGACCGAGCCGCGCGCGGGCCGCAAGCGCGGGCCTTCGCCGACACCGCGACAGGGCGGTTGAATTCCGCCGAAACGCGGCGCATCAATCGCACGAACGCGATATGGGAGACTCGCGAATGCGCCAACTGATTGCCCTGGCATTGCTGCCGTTCCTGGCGGCCTGCGACGTTCCCACCACTCCGGCACCCGGCGGAGCGAGCGAGCCATTGCCGCGCGTGACGCGGACAGGGTCAGCCCAGACGGTGTCCGACTTCCGCGCCGTTGCCGCGCGGGTCGAGCCGGTCGCGGAACGCGCCTGCCGTTCAAGGACCAGCAGCCTGAACTGCGATTTCAGGATCATCGTCGATTCCCGCCGGGAACTCGGGGCCAACGCCTATCAGACCTATGGCGAAAACGGCCGCCCGATCCTCGGCATCACCCCGGCCCTGATCGCCGAGATGCGCAACCGCGACGAGATCGCCTTCGTGATCGGTCACGAGGCGGCACATCACATCGAAGGACACATCGGCCAGACCCAGACCTCGGCCACGACCGGTGCGATCCTCGGAAACGTTCTCGGCGCCGCCATTGGCCTTGACCCGCAGGGCGTGGAACTGGCCACCAATATCGGTGGCACGGTCGGCGCGCGGCGCTTTTCCAAGGGCTTCGAGCTCGAGGCCGATTCCCTCGGCGCCCAGATCGCCGAGGCCGCCGGATACGACGCGATGCGCGGCGTGCTCTATTTCATGGATGCCGACGATCCCGGCGACCGCTTCCTCGGCACCCACCCGCCCAACGGCGACCGCATCCGCGTGGTTCAGCGAACCGTCGGACGCTAGCCGACGTCTCCCGCGCGACAGACCTCCGGCGTTGTGCTGACATGCTTGCCGACGGTCATTGTCTGAAGGGGGATGAAAGATGGTGAACCGACGCTCCACGCTGGCAACACTTGTGTTGCTCGCCATACCGTTGCAGGCGCCAGCGGAGAGCCGGCCCGACTTCGACATGAAGAACTGGACAGTTGGCCAGGATATCGAAGGCTACCGGGCGGCCCTCTTCGCGGCACATCAATTGTGCAGCCAGGCGGCGGTCGAGCGACCGCTCTCCGGCGGCGAAATCCAGGCCTGCGGCGACGTCTACCTGGACCTGAAGCTGTCCTTCCTGCAAGGCGTCACCCGCGAGCGATACCTGGCCATGCGCCCGAAGACCCGCGCGATGGCGAATGACAAGGGATACGCCGCCTACCGCGCCTGGCTTCACCGCCAGTTGACCGGGCCTGTCGAAACTCTCGCCACCAGCGACTGACCGCCAGGCGCACCGGCTCAGGCGGCCTTCAGACGGCTCTCGACAATCTCGACGAACCACGAGCACCCGAAGGGAATCGCTTCGTCGTTGAAGTTGTAGTCGGGGCTGTGCAGCTTGGCGCTCTCACCATTGCCGACAAAGATATAGGCGCCGGGCCTGGCGTTCAGCATATACGAGAAATCCTCGCCCCCCATCGTGACTTCTGCCTCGAGGCAATCGCCCGCAACCTTCCGCGCCGCTTCGATCGCATAACCCGTCTCGACCTCGTGGTTCACGGTTGCCGGGTAGTTGCGGAAATAGTCCACCTCCGCCGAACAGCCATGCGCGGCGGCGATCCCCTCGATCAGTTCGACGACCCGCTTCTCGACAAGATCATGCGTCTCGTCATCGAGCGTCCTGCATGTGCCCTTCAGCAGCACGCGCTCGGGAATGATGTTGAAGGCGTTCGATGAGGTCTCGAACGAGGTAACCGAAACAACCGCCTCGCGCATCGGCTTGACGTTCCGGCTGACGATGGTCTGAAGCGCCAGCACAACCTGCGCGGCGGCAACCGTGGGGTCGATCGTTTCATTTGGCTTCGCCCCATGCCCGCCCCTGCCGGTGATCGTCGCCGTGAACTCGTCCGTCGCGGCCAGAAGCGGACCCGCCTTGATCTCGAACGCGCCAAGGGGCGTGCCCGGCCAGTTGTGCATGCCGTACACCTCGTCGACGCCGAAGCGCTCCATCATGCCGTCGTTCACCATCTCGCGCCCGCCGCCGCCGCCCTCCTCGGCGGGTTGGAAGATCAGCGCGACGCTGCCCGCGAAATTCCGCGTCTCGGCCAGGTATTTCGCCGCGCCCAGCAGCATCGAGGTATGTCCGTCGTGCCCGCAGGCATGCATCTTGCCAGGCACCGTCGAGGCATAGTCGACCCCGGTCTCCTCCATGATGGGGAGCGCGTCCATATCTGCCCGCAGCCCAACACAACGGTCACCGGCGTGCTTGCCCTTGATGACTCCCACGACCCCGGTGCGGCCAATCCCTGTCACGACCTCGTCGCAACCAAACTCCCGAAGCAGATCCGCGACCTTCCCGGCTGTGCGCTCGACATCGAACTGCAATTCGGGATGGGCGTGAAAATCCTTCCGCCAACCGGCAATCTCGTCCTGAAGCTCGGCAAATCGGTTACGAACGGGCATGTCTCATCTCCTCAACGACAAGGCCGATGACGAACCCCGGTCCATCATCGGCCTGAAAATACTCCGGGGAGCGCGAGGGGCTGGCCCTCGCCTCCGAACGCATGTCAGCCGCGGGCCTCACCCACAAGTTTCCAGATCGCCGGGAAGGCGATGACGGCGACGACCAGCTTCAGGGCATCGACCCAGAGGAAGGTCTTCACGCCATAGGCATACCAGTTCTCCCAGCCAAGCGCGGCGCCCCAGGTCGCCGAAAGCCAGATCACGCCGGGGATGTAGAGGGCCAGAAGTCCGGCCACCATCGCCAGCGCCATCATCGGAACCGAGCGGTCCCAACCGGCGCGCGCCAGCATCCCGATCACCACCGCCTGCAGCCAAAAGCCCAACAGGTAGCCCCCGGTCGGCCCCATCATATAGGCCAGCCCGATGCCCTTTTCCGGCGTTCCCGCGAAGACCGGCATCCCGTAAGCGCCCATCGCCAGATAGGCGGCCAGCGTCGCACCCGCCAGCCGCGGGCCATAGGACGCGCCGATCACCGAGACGACCAGCACCTGCAAGGTCACCGGCACCGGCACCGTGGCAATCTGCACCTTGGCCGACACCCAGAGGGCCACAACGCCCGCCACCAGCAAAACAAGGCGCTTCAGCCAAAGCTGGCTGCCGTCTGTGGTCCAGACCATATCGGAAAGAACGGGCCGTGCGGTAAGTGTCGCCATGATGAATGTCCCTTTTGTCACGCGTTGGAGGACTTATGCACCGCGTCCCCGTTCCTTGCAAGAAGACCCGGACCGGTGTCGGGGCGAAAAGTGGTCTCCATCCTGTAGTCCTTGCGCGGTCCTTCGACCCGCCAGGTCGAACGCCAGTTGGGCCACGCGGTGAAATCATAGGCCACTTCGTACCGGTCGGGATCGCAGAGATGGACCGCGCCGGGCGTGGCCACGTTCAGCGGCACCGAATGAAACGGCCTCATGTCCTCGAAATAGACATCCAGCCGACCGCCACTCTCGGTCCAGACATAACGGCGGGTGGCGCGGAAACGCCCGGAGGCCGTTTCAAGCCAGCCCTCTTCGTCCTGCAGCAGGCGCGGACCGGAACGGGTGAACTTGCAGGTCCCGGTCATCCGGTTGACGGCGCCGGCTGTGTGATGAATCTCGCGCTCCATCTGCCAGACCGCGACCAGCGCGCCCAGCGAAGCCAGACCGGCCATCAGAGATCGCACCCTTGCGCCACGACCGGGCATCCACGCCCGAAGGGACGAACAACGCCCCGGAAATTCCCGTCCATCGACCTCCGTCCCCTCCTTGCCGGTCCCGGCGGCTCAGTCTAAACGCAAGCCGCAACCGCTGGAAAGGCCCGACATGATCCCCCGCTACGCCCGCGCTCCCATGACCGCAATCTGGTCGCCCGAGACCAAGTTCCGCATCTGGTACGAGATCGAGGCCCATGCCTGCGACGCGATGGCAGACCTGGGCGTGATCCCGCGAGCGAACGCGGACGCGGTCTGGAAAGCGAAGGACGCCGAATTCGACGTCGCCCGCATCGACGAGATCGAGGCCGTCACCAAGCACGATGTCATCGCCTTCCTGACCCACCTCGCCGAAATCATCGGCAACGAGGAAGCCCGCTTCGTCCACCAGGGCATGACCTCGTCGGACGTGCTCGACACCACGCTCAACATCCAGCTCACCCGCGCCGCCGACATCCTGATCGAGGACATGGAGGCGCTCTTGGCCGCCCTCAAGCGCCGCGCGCACGAGCACAAGATGGACGTCCGCATCGGCCGCAGCCACGGCATCCACGCCGAACCGGTGACCATGGGCCTGACTTTCGCGCGCTTCTACGCCGAGATGGACCGCAACCTGAACCGCCTGCAAAAGGCGCGCTTCGAGATCGCCACCGGCGCCATCTCCGGCGCCGTCGGCACCTTCGCCAACATCGACCCCCGCGTGGAAGAACACGTCTGCGAAAAGCTGGGCCTCCGCCCCGAGCCGATCTCGACCCAGGTCATCCCCCGCGACCGCCACGCCATGTTCTTCGCCACCCTCGGCGTCATCGCCGCCTCGATCGAGAACATTGCCACCGAGATCCGCCACATGCAGCGCACCGAGGTGCTGGAAGCCGAGGAATTCTTCTCCAAGGGCCAGAAGGGCTCGTCGGCCATGCCGCACAAGCGCAACCCGGTCCTGACGGAGAACCTGACGGGTCTCGCGCGCCTCGTCCGCTCCGCGGTGACGCCCGCGCTGGAAAACGTGACCCTCTGGCACGAACGCGACATCTCGCACAGCTCCGTCGAGCGCGGCATCGGACCCGACGCAACCATCCACCTCGACTTCGCGCTGGCGCGGCTGACCGGCGTGATCGACAAGCTGGTGATCTATCCCGAAAACATGATGAGCAATCTCAACAAGTTCCGCGGCCTTGTTCATTCACAACGCGTGATGCTGGCGCTGACCCAGAAAGGCGTCAGCCGCGAGGACTCCTACCGCCTCGTCCAGCGCAACGCCATGAAGGTCTGGGAAGAAGGCGCCGACTTCATGACCGAACTCAAGGCCGATCCCGAAGTGACCGCCGCGCTCTCCGAGGCCGAAATCGAGGAGAAATTCGATCTCGGCTACCACACCAAGCACGTCGACACGATCTTCGCCCGCGTCTTCGGTGAAACATGACCTCACGAATTCGTGAGGTTTCGGCCGGTCGGCCCGTGCTACCTTTCCCATTACGCAACAAGGAGATTTTCATGCGTGTAAGAATTTTTCTCGCAACCATGATCGTTGCTGCGACCCCCGGACTGGCCCTGGCCATGTGCGCGGGTGATCACGAGAAAGTCACGATGTCCTGCCCCGAAGGCCAGGCCTTCGATGCCGAGTCATCGACTTGCAAAGCGCTCCCCACCGGCTGACGGGGTTCGGAGCACGACCTTCAAGACGGCCCCAGGGCCGTCTTTTTTATGGTCACGTCAGCCAAGCCTTAACCAATTGTACCTAGAACGTTCTACGAACTTGCTCAGGTGCGTGAGATGTCGCTCGACGATCCCCTGGCCGACCTGCCGCCGTTTCCGGCGGGCCCGGCCCCGCTGACTTCGCTGACTACCAAGGAAAAGGCCGCGATCGTCGTGCGCCTTCTGTTGTCGCATGGTGCCATGCCGGCGCTCAGCCAGTTGCCCGAAAGCAAGCAGACCGAACTTGCGGTCCAGATCGCCCGGATGGCGCCGGTCGATCAGGAAACCGTTCACGCCGTGGCCGACGAATTCGCCAACGAGATCGAGCGTATCGCGCTGTCCTTCCCCCAGGGGCTGAACGGGGCTCTCGGCCTGCTCGACGGTTTCCTCAGCGAGGGGGCAACAAGCCGGCTGCGCAAGATGGCGCCGGTGGATGCGCGCCGCAATCCCTGGGACCAGATCAACAAGATCGACACGGCGCGGCTTGTCCCCTACCTCGAAAACGAAGCGCTCGAAGTTGCGGCAGTGATCGTCTCGAAACTCAGCACCACCAAGGCGGCCGATCTGCTGGGGCTGCTGCCGGGCGATCTGGCCCGCCGCATCGCCATCGCGATCTCCCGGACATCGGGCGTCTCTCCCACGGTCGTTCATCGCATCGGCGCCTCATTGGCCGAACAGCTCGACGCGCGTCCGATCACCGCGTTCGAAACCGGGCCGGTCGCCCGCGTCGGCGCCATCCTCGACAATGCGCCCTCCGCCCTGCGCAATCACCTGCTGAGCGGGATCGAAAGCGAAGACGAAGCATTCGCCACGCAGGTACGTGCGGCAATCTTCACCTTCGCCAACATCGCCGAACGCATCTCGCCCCGCGACGTGCCCCGTATCCAGCGTGAGATCGAGAATGCCGACCTGACGCTGGCGGCCGCCGGTGCATCAAGCGACGGCGACAAGAACTCGGTGGAATTCATCCTGGAAAATATCTCGAACCGGATGGCCGACAGCATCCGCGACGAGGCCTCGGAGCGTCAGCAGGTGCGCGAGGATGAGGTTGAAGCCGCGATGATGCGGATCGTCGCGACGATCCGAAATCTCGAATCGCTGGGTGAAATCTACTTCGTTACCGGTGATGAGTGAGGGGCCGACCTCCGGGTGGATCGAACCGCATCGGGTCGCGGTCAACTCTCGAAGCGAGACTGGCGGATTTCCCGGGCGGCGGGAAACCGACGCGCCGCGCCCTGGGTTTCGATCTCGGGAAACAGAGCGAGAATCTCGCTTCGCGTCCGCCCGCTCAACGAAAGCAGCGTCTGATCGTCCGGGTGGAAGCTCTCGGTCCATTGTCCGTTGGCAAGGATGACTTCATGCCCGTCGAGAAGGACGTGGAGGTAGCTGACACCGAGGACCGGTACGCGATCTATGCCGGGACCGTCCAGAAGAAAACGCGCGGCGACGAGCACCTCCTTCGTCGTCGAACGGCGGCTTTCGATCAGGAAGCGGTGATTGGGGCTTACCATCATGTCGCGGTCGGGAAGATCGTCACCCAGCGCACCCTTGCGGATCAGGATCGGCCTGATCTCGGGCACCTCGGCAAGCTCGCCATAAGTCAGATCACGCCGTCCGGCCCAGGCAACCCGCTTTAGCCCGTTGTCCCGCGTCACGATCCGGTCGCCGCGCGACAGCGCCTCGACCGGGCGCCAGCCCCGATCTGTCGCTATCATGGTACCCGGTGTGAAACATGGTGACGCCGCCAAAAGGATATCCCCCAATACAGGGGGGTTCCGGCCGGCGGTGATGCCGTGAACGACGGGGATCGACGCAACAAGCCCACGACACTCTCCACCCAGAGCATTGCCGTCGGCAGCGCATCGACCCCCGCCGCCAAACGGCAGTACTCGATACCCACCCTCACAGTTTCCTGTGAAGTGTGTGCGACCCCCCCAAGTGTCGCGCACATACCCCCCAGCGAGGTGGCCCAAAGGTACCCAAGGATGCCGGGGGGCCAAAGTAAAAAGGGCGGAAACAAGGCGGTTTTCTCTTTGCCGGTTTAGCCTGCGCTAATGGCAGATTACCAAAACCCCAGATCAACAGTTCATGGATGCGAAACAATCAGACCCATCGCAGACACCGGAAATACCCCTCAAACAGCAACTTCCGGCCGATCTCGGAACATGGCCCGCGCAACGCGTGCATTAATGTTTCTGTTATCCGAACAATAGCCAAACGAACCCATGCAAAATGCGGCGAAATTTTGTTCGGCCCAAACGCCCCTTGCCGTTCGTCAGGCTTGTTCAATCCAACGAATTTCCGGGCATTGGCGACGCTATGGGCGGATTTCTGCCGAATCGCCTGCCTGAGGGCGCGGCGAAACTTCGAGGATCGAGAGCCAGACTTCGGCGCCGATCGCATATGGCCCGCCACGCGGCAAAACAACGTTCTGTCCGAACACATTCACGGTCAGGCCGCCCTCGGCCTCAACCACCCTTGCTGGAAGCAGCAAGACGGCATCGGTACGACCCGGATGCTGCGTCGATACCAACAGGCTCTCGGCGCGCACACCCAGCCCGATCCGCTCGCCCGGCTCGGCAATTCGCGGCAAGACCATTCGTGCGCCCGACGCATCCTCCGGCGCGCCGGGAATGACGACACGGATCGTCTCGCCCTTCGCAGCGATCACGTCGGCGGCAAGCCGCACAGGCGGAGACTTCCAGCCGGTCAGCCTGCCATTCTCAAGCCCCATCACCCTGTCCGCCATCGCCGCGATCTCGGCCCGCGAATGGGTCACGTAAAGGGCGGGCACCCGCGCCTCGGCCACGGCGCGCCCGATATAAGGCATCAGGTCCTCCTTGCGCGCCTGATCCAGCCCGCTGAGCGGTTCATCCAGGAACAGGATCGCCGGGTTTGAAGCCAGCGCGCGTGCCAGCGCCACCCGACGCGCCTCGCCTCCCGAAAGCCCCGCAACCGGGCGCGTCATCAACGCGTGAAGATCAAGCGCGTCCAGTATCGCGTCATAGCTCTGAATGCCGCGCCTGCGGGCCCCGTAACGGATGTTCTCGGCCACGTTGAGATGCGGAAACAACGCGGCGTCCTGGAACACGAACCCCACCCGCCGCTGCTCCGGCGGCAGCCGCTGGGCATCGTCCTCCCAGACCTGTCCGCCGAAACGGATATCGGCGCGATCGGCCATGTCCAGTCCGGCAAGCGCCCTGAGCAGCGTGGTCTTGCCGCCGCCCGACGGCCCCGCGATGGCCGTCACGCCCTGCAGCGGCAACGCGCCCTCGGCCTCAAGGACAAACTTCGGTCCCCTCGCGATCTTCAGCCGGAACTCCAGCATCTCACCCGACACGCGCACCTCCGCCGCGCCCGTTCAGGAAGTAGACGAGCGTTAATACCGACAGCGACAGAACCAGAAGCCAGTACGACAACAGGTGCGCGGTCGCGTAGTCCAGCGTCTCGACAGAATTGAAGACCTCGATGGACACAACCCGCGTCCGGCCGGGAATATTGCCGCCGACCATCAGGACGACGCCGAATTCGCCGATGGTGTGGGCGAAACTCAGCACCGCACCGGTCAGAAAGCCGCGGCGCGCCAGCGGCAAGGCAACCGTGAAGAGGGCGTCGCGACCCGATGCGCCCAGCGTTCTCGCGGCATCCAGCGCCGAGCGGGGAACCGCGGTGAACGCCGACTGCATCGGCTGCACGGCGAACGGCAGCGAGTAGATCACCGACGCGACGACCAGGCCCGGAAAGCTGAACGCCAGTGTCGAGCCTGTCGCCTTGACCCAAAGTCCCCCGATGGCTGAATCGGGCCGCATCAGGATCAGAAGGTAGAACCCGAGAACCGTCGGCGGCAGGACCAGCGGCAGCGCCGTGATCGCCTCGAAAAGCGGGCGGGTCCTGGCCCTGGTGGTCGCCAGCCACCAGCCCAGCGGGATCGCGATCAGCATCAGGATAACCGTCGTCACCGCGGCAAGCTGCAGGGTCAGCCAGACGGACGGCCAGACGCTCACGGAACCTTGTACCCATCCGCGGCGATCAGGCCCGCCGACCGGGGCCCACCCAGCCAGGCCCAGAACGCCCGTGCGGCCTCAGTTCCGGAGAGCAGCGCCGCATCCTGCCGGATGTCCGGCGCAATGCCGTCCAGTCGCAATTCAAAGGGCGCGTTGACCCGGCTCACCTGCGACGCCGCGACAAAGGCCAGATCGGCATTCCCGGTGGCGAAGATCGCGCCGACCTGCCCGACATTGGCGACCATCACCGGCCGGAAGCTCGCTGTGTCGAGGCCGAGCCGTTCCATCGCATGCGTCGCCGCCTGGCCATAGGGCGCCACCGTCGGGTCTGCCAATGCAACGGTCTTTCCATTGAATACTTCTGCAGCGGTTTCTCTGGTTACCGGCATACGGGAAACAATCGCGGTCTGCCCGATGGCGTATGTCATCGTGTCAAGCGCGCGCCCTGCGGCCCGCAGGCGCCGAGGACGAAGTTCGTCAGCCGCAAGGAATACGTCGAAAGGGGCACCGTTCTCGATCTGCGCGAAAAGCAGTCCCGTCGATCCGTTGGACAGCGTCACGACGTGCCCGGTCTCGGCTTCGAACGCCTCGGCCAGCCGTTCGGCCGTGGACAGGAAATTCGATGCGACCGCGACCGCCACCTCCTCGGCGGCAGCCCATCCGGCCCACAGAATGGCAAGTATCGCGACACCCCAACGTCTCATCCCGTCTTCTGGCCATGTCTGCCAGCGTATTGCAAGAGCAAGCCTCTGCGACCCTTTCGCGTCGGGTGCGTCAGCCGGGGCGGCGCGCGATCGAAACCGGATGCTTGATCCCGCGGCGCAGACTATCCATCAAGGGGCATCCGATGCCGCCACCGGGGGGAAGAACCGATGACCGAATACCTTGTCTACGATGTTTTCACAGACCACGCCTTCGGCGGCAATCCCCTCGCCGTGATCCCGGATGCGACCGGACTGGCCGAGGATCGCCTGTTGAAGATCGCACGCGAGTTCAATTTCTCCGAAACGACCTTCGTGCTGCCACCCAAGGACCCTTCACACGACGCGCGGGTTCGCATTTTCACGCCGACACGCGAATTGGCCTTCGCGGGGCATCCCACCATCGGCACCGCGCTCGCGCTTCATGGGCTGGGCCGGGCCGGGGCCGAAATGGTTCTCGAACTTGGTGTCGGCCCGATCCCGGTCCGTATCGAAGGCGGCGTAGCCGAGTTCGCGACCCGCGTGCCTCTCGCGACGGCGGATGCGGCAGGGCTTCCCGCCCTGGCCGCCTGCCTCGGCCTGCCCGAGACCGCGATACGCACCGACCGCCACGCCCCGATCGAGGCGAGCCTGGGCGCCGAGTTCACGCTGATCGAGCTGACCGATACCGACGCGCTGGACGCCGCCACCCCGGCGATCGACGCATTTCGCGTGGCCATACCCGATGCCGAACGGCTCGCGATCCTCGCCTATGTCCGTGACGGCGCCCGGATCGAGGCCAGGATGTTCGCCCCCCTTGGCGGAATTCTCGAAGACCCCGCAACCGGCAGCGCGATAGCGGCACTGGCGTCCTGGCTCGGCAAGCTCGAGGGCGAAAGCCGGGAATTCGAGGTTAGCCAGGGCGTCAAGATGGGGCGCCCCAGCCAGATCTCGGCATCGGTCACGGTCGAGAATGGCGTGCCTGTCGAGGTCCGCATCGCGGGCCGGGCAACCAAGGTCATGGAAGGCCGTCTGACGCTTTGATCATTGCGTCTTGCAACCGGTTGCAATATCCTCCGACCTGGGAGGACGCCACATGGATGCAAGGACTTTGACGGCAGACCGTCGCGACAGGGCGTGGCTCGGCGAAGGCTCGGGACGCTTCGAGGACTTCAGGGCAAATGTCGAACAGCAGACCCGCCCAAGCGACTGGCCGGCCGCTGCCGAGATCGTGGGAAACGTGCCCGTTTATGACGGCGACATGGTCCGCCGCGTGGCCGACGATCCGCTCGATCTGCTGTCGGAATGGAACGCCGCCTTCGAAAGCGGCCCAGGCGTCATCGCCATCCGTGGCGGCATGGCCGACACCGGCGTGATCGATTCCGCGACCGAGGTATTCGAGCGTATCATTGACGCGGAAACCGCTTCCGGCACCGGCGGCGGTGACCATTTTGCCAAGCCGGGCGCCAACAACAGGGTGTGGAACGCGGCGCAGAAGCATTGTCTTGCGGACCCCGCGAACTTCGCCGCCTATTACGCCTCCGACGGCATCGCGCTGGCGGCGCGCGCCTGGCTCGGGCGCGGCTACCAGTTGACCGCGCAGGTCAACCGGGTCAATCCCGGCGGCGCAGCGCAGACGCCGCATCGCGACTACCACCTCGGCTTCATGAACGCCGACCAACTCGCCACCTATCCCGTCCAGGCACACCGCTTCTCGCCCGGCCTGACGCTGCAGGGCGCGGTCGCGCATTGCGACATGCCGATCGAGAGCGGGCCGACGATGCTTTTGCCATATTCGCAGCGGTTCCTCGAAGGTTACGTCGCCTTCAACCGCCCGGAATTCCAGGCGTATTTCGCCGAGAACCATGTGCAACTGTCGCTTGAGAAGGGCGATCTGCTGTTCTTCAACCCCGCCGTGATGCACGGCGCGGGCACCAACCGTTCGGCGGACATCCGGCGCATGGCCAACCTGTTGCAGATAGGCTCGGCCTTCGGTCGTTCGATCGAAACCGTCGACCGTTCCGCCATGTCGCGCGCACTTTATTCCGTCCTGCTTGGATCAGACATGCCATGGCGTGAAAAGTGCAACATCATTGCCGCCAGCGCCGAGGGCTACGCGTTCCCCACCAACCTCGACCGCGACCCGCCGGTGGGAGGCCTCATCCCGCTCAGCCAGGCCGAGATGATGGAGAATGCATTGCGCGATGGCATGAGCGACGCCGACTGGCAGGCAGAAGTCACCGCGATGGATGCGCGCCGCTCGGCCTGAACCAGGTCGCCGCCAGCCGCCCTGGCGGCAGTCCGTAACGAAACCTGCCGCGCCTCAGTAGGCCGCGTCCTCCAGAACCCCGTCCGCCGACATCTGCGCGTACAGCAACCCCTCGCGCAGACCACGGTCCGCGACCGAAAGCCGGTCGGTCGGCCAGACCCGCAGAAGCGCCTGCAAGATCGCCGCACCCGACATGATCAGCGCGTGCCGGTCGCGGCCAATCCTCGGGTCGGCCCGCCGGCCCGCCGGCCCCATCTCGAGATAGCGACGGATCACCTTGTCGATCTGGTCAGAGGTCATCCTCAGCCCGTCCACCTTCGACCGGTCATAGCGGCGCAGACCCAGATGGCTCGCCGCCACCGTCGTCACCGTCCCCGAAGTGCCGATGATCTGGAACCCCTCGCGGGTCTGCTCGTCGGCGTAAGGCGCGAATTCCGAAAGGTTTTCCTCGAAATACCAGCTCATCAGCGCAAACCGCGCCGCGTCGTCCTCGACATCGCCGAACTGGTCGCGCAGCGTCGCCACGCCCAGGGGCACCGATATCCAGTCCACCACGCGCGCCGCCGGAAAGGGCGAGGCCGGATCGGGCGCGAACCCGGTATGCAGCCGCATCAGCGCGCGTGGGCGCTCGACCTTCGGGACACGGCTGATGTCGATCCAGACCAGCTCGGTCGAGCCGCCCCCGATATCGACGACCAGCACCTGCTCGGTCTTGGCCGAGACCAGCGGCGCGCAGGACACGACCGCCAGACGCGCCTCTTCCTCCGGCTCGATGATATCCAGCTTCAACCCGGTCTCGCGTTCGATGCCAGCCAGGAACTCGGGCCCGTTCGCTGCACGCCGGCACGCTTCCGTCGCCACCAGCCGATAGCGCGCCACTTCGTGACGGTCCAGCTTGGAGCGGCAGATCGCCAGCGCCTGCGCCGTGCGCCGCATCGCCGCGCGCGAAAGGCGGCCCGAGCGCTCGAGCCCCTGTCCGAGTTGCACTGATTTCGAGAAGCTGTCGACGACATG
The DNA here is from genome assembly GCA_022340315.1 of Silicimonas sp. Lineage (GTDB taxonomy): Bacteria > Pseudomonadota > Alphaproteobacteria > Rhodobacterales > Rhodobacteraceae > JAJDOD01. Next base: position 26,625 of record JAJDOD010000071.1, read on the forward strand.
AAACTGATTGCCCTTCGGCTGGGCAATCAGCATCCGGCACGAATTCGTGCCGAGATCCAGCGCGGCATAAAGGCTCGCTGGATCGGGTTTCCTAGGGGCACCGCCTGCAACCTCGCGCGGGAGGCGGTCGGCCCCTCTGGGCCGCTTGGGGGCCATGTTGCCCTCCGCTGTCTGGTTGACTTTACCCTAGGGGAAGGTACGCCCCTCAAGCAAGAAATTCCGCATCCGACACGTCTCTTGGTCGCGTGCGACGCTAAAAAAGTCGAAATCCGGCATCTTCATTTTCCACAAGCGCACTATCTGATGCGCGAGAGAGGACACCACATGCCCGACGTCACCATCGTCTACTGGCGCGACATCCCCGCACAGGTCATCGTCGGCAAGGGCCGCCGGGGGTCGAAAGCCCCGCTGCCCGAGCGCTTCGAGCAGGCCATCGACCGGGCCGCGATGAAGACGGGGATGGACGGAACGGATGCCTATCTCTCGGAATGGCGCAAGGCCGAGCCATACGCGATGGACGGCGAAGCGGATGAGATTGCCGCGGCCGAGGCCGCAAGACTGGATGCCGAGTACGGTCAGGACCGGCTGAAAACCCTGATCGAGAACGACGGATGGGCCTGACGCCCCGAGCAATAGGAAAAGCTCTCATGGCACTGTTGAAATTCCGCAAGAGAACCGAGACCGCCGCCACGGTCGATACCCGCGTGGAAGCCTTCCTCGACGGCTACTCGATCGAAGTGATGCCCCGCACCGCCGAGAAGGTCGAGGACTTCCGCGCGCTCCTGCCCCGGGGCACCCGCGTCTACATCGCCCATATCGACGGCACGCCGATCGAGGACATGGTCGCCACCGCCAAGCGCCTCTCGGCCGACGGCTTCAACGTCATGCCGCATTTCCCGGCGCGGATCATCAAGGACAAGGCGACGCTCGCCGACTGGATTGCCCGCTACCAGGGCGAGGCGAACGTGAAACAGGGTCTGATCCTCGCGGGCGGCGTGGCCGACCCCGTGGGCGAGTTCGACAGCTCCATGCAGCTTCTGGAAACCGGGCTTTTCGACAAGGCCGGCTTCACCCGCCTCCACGTCGCCGGCCACCCCGAGGGCAGCCGCGACATCGACCCCAACGGCGGCATGGCCAATGTCGAGGCCGCGATGCGCTGGAAGGCCGACTTCGCCAAACGGACGGACGCGAAAATGGCGCTGACCACGCAATTCGCCTTCGACGCCAAGCCGGTCATCGCCTGGGTGAACGGGCTGCAATCGGCTGGCATCGACCTGCCGGTGCACATCGGCATCGCCGGCCCCGCGAAACTCCAGACGCTGATCAAGTTCGCCATCGCCTGCGGCGTCGGCCCTTCGCTCAAGGTGCTGCAAAAGCGCGCGATGGATGTCACCAAGCTGGTGCTTCCCTATGAGCCGACCGACGTCCTGACCGAGCTTGCCGCGCACAAGGCCGCAAACCCCGGCTTCGGTATCGCGCAGGTGCATTTCTTCCCTCTCGGCGGCATTGCGACCTGCGCGGAATGGGCGCGCACCAACGGCGGCGCCTCGGGCGTTCCGGCGGCAATGGCAGGATAAACCAGTGTCTGCCGGATCGCGAGATCCGGCAGGACCGAACTGCCCGCGTCCACAGATCGTCCCGGCCGCTCAGGCCGGAGCTTCGACAACGAAAAGATGCCGCGAAATCCGCCCCTCATGGATGTCCGGCAAGTAGTCCTCCTCGGATTCGCGGATAAGGCTCTCGGCAATGAAGCCGTTGCCTTCCTCCTCGACGCGAAGCTTCGGATCCAACGCAGCGGCATGGTTTCGCTCCCAAAAGGCCCCGACGTTGGCGGTAAAATCGACCACCTCGCACCCAAATCCCAGCCTGTCGATGGCCTGTCCAGGCCACGAGTTCCCGGCCGCAAGCATCCTCGCCGGCTCTCCCGGCCCAATATGGTGATTTAGAAACAGGGCCATACGCCCGCCAGGCGCCAGGCTTTCGGAAAGACCCCGCAGCACGCCGTCCAGATCGCTCGCCCAATAGAGCGTGTCCATTGAAAGGATCGCATCATAGGCGCCAGGCTCGGGTGCCATGTCGTTGAAGTTCTCGGCGCGAAAACGAAGACGATCCCGTTTTCTGCCGTCCGGGTCTCGGCCTCGGCGATCGCGTTCGCCATAAAATCCAGCCCCGCCACCTTCGCACCTGTCTCGTCCGAGACATACTCCGCAATCACACCTGCCCCGCACCCGAGGTCAAGCATGTGCTTGCCCGGCCCGAGCGGCAGCGCGTCGAGGGCGACTTGCAGCGAGGCCATGTCGGTCTGGCCCTCCTGCGTCAGGTCCAGGCCAAACGCGCGGCGGCAAGGTTCGGAATGCGCTGCACGTGCCTGCGCTGCCGGCCTTCGGTCACTTCCATGCGCCTCTCCCCCAAAAAGCCGCCTGATGAATTGCAGACATCCTGTCAGGGATACGCCAACGGCAAGAGTTTCCGCCAGGAAAGCGGGGCACGGCCGTCGCGTCGGGAGATCTCCGGGACATGTCCCGCAATCCGCGCCAGCACCCGGTACCCGGCCATTCTCACTCCATGAAGCGCGGATCGCCGGTGGCCCAGGCAACACCATCGCCCCGGTCCATCCCCTCGATCAGCGCCATGTCGCCAGCGTCGATCTCGAACCCGAATAGGTCGATGTTCTGCCGCATCCGCGCGGGGTTCAGGCTCTTCGGTAGTACCGCGAACCCCTTCTGCACGCCCCAGCGCAGCAAGACCTGCGCCTCGGTCACCCCGTACTTCGCGGCCATTGCGCGGAACGGCGAAGCGGCGTCGGCGCCCGCGGCCTGCATCTCGGCTGTCTTGGCGCTGCTCTGGCCGGGCTCGGTTCGCCAGGTCGACAGGGGCACGAGCGAACTGTAGGCAATCGGCGCGATCCCGAGCCCGGCCATGAAACCAAGAAGCTGCGGCTTCTGCGACCAGGGATGCAATTCGATCTGGTTGTATTCCGGCATCGGCAGACCGGCAGCGCGGATCTCCTCGATATGCTCTTCGGTGAAATTGCTCACCCCGATGGAGCGCGCCTTTCCCGCTGCCTTCAGATCGACCAGCGCCCGCCACTCGTTCACCCGTTCAGCACCGCCCGAGGGCGCGTGGATCAGGTAAAGATCGACATAGTCCAGCCCCAGCGCCTCCCGCGAAGCCTCGAAGGCCGCGATGGTCTCGTCATAACCCTTCGGCTGGTCGCCCCAGGCGGTGTTGCCGGGCCAGAGCTTGGTGGTGACGCAGATATCCGCCCGATCGAGCCCTGTGGCGGCAAGCCCCCGGCGGATGCCCTCTCCGACGCCTGCCTCATTGTGATACCCGGCAGCCGTGTCGATATGGCGATAGCCCGCTTCTATGGCCGCGGCGACGGCAGCGGGACAGTCCTCGTCGGAAATGAGGTATGTTCCGAACCCGACCGGAGGCAGGTCGATGGCGGTTTTTGGCGTGGCATTTGTTTGGCTGGTCATGGTGATCTCCGACATGGAACCCGAGTTCGGGGGAATTGACTTTCTGAAGACAACCTAGCCCTATGGCCACCGATATGCTTGCTATATTGTCGCCAATACTTGTCAATTCGTCCAAGTGATAGGATTTTTATGCAATCTATATCCCTGCCCGTGCTATCAGATCGACACAACAAGGCGACGGAGACCACATGCAATCGGAACTCAAAAGGCTGACAGAAGAACTGGCCGCAGCCACCCCGACCGATGGAATCACCAAGCTGCCGCTGGGCGAGGCCGTCATCCTTCGCCGCAGCCATCCCTCGG
>JAJDOD010000120.1 GCA_022340315.1 Silicimonas sp.
ACCGGCAAGGAGAGCCACACCGGCTCGACGCCGATGCACATGCGCAAGAACGCAGGGAGAGGCCTGGCGTTGGTGACGGAACTGGTCCACGAGATCGCGATGAAGAACCAGCCGAACGCAGTCGGCGCGATCGGGCATATCGACGTCTATCCGAACAGCCGGAACATCATCCCCGGAAAGGTGGTGTTCACGGTGGATATGCGCACGCATCTTTTGGACAAGCTGAACGGCATGGTTGCCGAGTTCGACGAGCGCGCGCCGAAGCTCTGCGAGGAGATCGGGGTCGAGTTCTCCAGCGAGATCGTCGGTCAGTTCGACCCGCCCGCCTTCGATGAGGGATGCGTGAAGGCGGTGAGAGACGCAGCGGAACGGTTGGGCTATAGCCACATGGATATCGTGAGCGGAGCAGGGCACGACGCCTGCTGGATCAACGACGTGGCTCCCACCGCGATGGTGATGTGTCCTTGTGTGGACGGGTTATCGCACAATGAGGCCGAGGAGATCTCAAAGGACTGGGCCACGGCAGGGGCGGACGTGTTGTTCCACGCGGTGGTGGAGACAGCGGGGGTTGAGGGGTGAGAAAAGCTCTTGTCAGGAATTCTCAGTGTTTCGTCCCTTGGGCAACCTTTGCAGGAGACCCGAGATGAATGCACCCGGCGCCCTCGACGAAACCCAGACACGCATCGACCTGGCTGCGGCGATCCGGCTGTCCTGCCGCTACGAATGGCACGAGGGCGTGGCGAACCATTTCTCTGCCGCCGTCAGCGCGGACGGACGGAAGTTTCTGGTCAATCCCCGCTGGGTGCATTGGAGCCGGGTCAGGGCCTCGGATCTCGTGCTCTGCGACGCCGACGATCCGACGACGATGGACCGCGCGGACGCGCCGGACCCCTCCGCCTGGTCGATCCATTCGGCGCTGCACCGGAACCTGCCGCAGGCCCGCGTGGCGCTGCATATCCACCCGCCTTACGTGACCGCACTGTGCGGGCTTGAAGACCCGGTGATCAAGCCGATCGACCAGGTCACGGCGCGGTTCTTTCGGCGCGTCGCTTATGATCTCGATTTCGGCGGCATCGCGACCGAGGGCGAAGAGGGCGAGAGGATTGCGCGGACGGTTGGGAACCATCGGACGGTGGTGATGCAGAACCACGGCGTGACCACGCTTGGCGCGACGGTGGCCGAGGCCTGGGACGCGCTTTATCATCTGGAACGCGCCGCAAAGACACTGGTGCTGGCCTATTCGACGGGGCAGCCGCTCAAGGTCATGACCGACCACATGGCCGAGGCGGTGGCCGAGGAATGGCAGGTCTACAAGGATGCCGAGTTCGCCCATTTTGCCGAGATGAAACGGGTGCTCGACCGGGAAGAACCGGACTACAAGGATTGAAGCCCCGGGGCGCTGCCCCGGACCCCGGGATATTTCCGGGCCGATAATGAACAGGGAGCAAGTCATGTCGACTGTGATCAAGAACGGAACCGTTGTGACGGCGGACCTGAGCTATGAGGCCGATGTGCTGGTGGACGGCGGAAGGATCGTCGAGATCGGCAAGGGGCTGAAGGGTGACGAGGAACTGGACGCAACCGGCTGCTATGTCATGCCGGGCGGGATCGACCCGCATACGCATCTCGAGATGCCGTTCATGGGAACTTACTCTTCGGACGATTTCGAGAGCGGCACGCGGGCCGCGCTGTCGGGCGGTACCACGATGGTGGTGGACTTCGCGCTGCCGGCACCACAGCAGGGTCTGCATGACGCACTGCAGATGTGGCACAACAAGTCGACGCGGGCCAATTGCGACTATTCCTATCATATGGCGGTCACCTGGTGGGGCGAACAGGTCTTCAACGAGATGAAGACAGTGATCGAGAAGGAAGGCATCACCACCTTCAAGCATTTCATGGCCTACAAGGGCGCGCTGATGGTCAATGATGACGAGATGTACGCGTCATTTCAACGGCTTGCCGAGTTGGGTGGGATCGCGATGGTGCACGCCGAGAACGGCGACGTGGTGGCCGAACTGACGGCGAAACTGCTGGCCGAGGGCAATACCGGGCCGGAGGCGCACGCCTACTCGCGGCCCAGCCAGGTCGAGGGCGAGGCGACGAACCGGGCGATCATGATCGCCGACATGGCGGGTGTGCCGCTTTATGTCGTCCACACCTCCTGTGAGGAGGCGCACGAGGCGATCCGGCGCGCGCGGCAGAACGGCAAGCGGGTCTGGGGCGAGCCTCTGATCCAGCACCTGACGCTGGACGAAAGCGAGTACTTCAACACCGATTGGGACCATGCCGCGCGGCGTGTGATGTCGCCGCCGTTCCGGAACAAGAAGCACCAGGACTCGCTCTGGGCCGGTCTGCAGTCGGGATCGCTTTCGGTCGTCGCGACCGATCACTGTGCCTTCACGACCGAGCAGAAGCGTTATGGTGTGGGGGATTTCTCGAAGATACCCAACGGGACCGGCGGGCTTGAGGACCGGATGCCGATGCTATGGACGCATGGTGTGAACACGGGGCGTCTGACGCCGAACGAGTTCGTCGCGGTTACTTCAACAAACATCGCCAAGATATTGAATTGCTATCCCAAAAAGGGCGCGATTCTGGTGGGGGCCGATGCCGATATCGTCGTTTGGGACCCGCAAAAGGAGAAGACCATCACGGCCGGCGCGCAGCAGTCTGCCATCGACTACAACGTGTTCGAGGGCAAGTCCGTCAAGGGGTTGCCGCGGTTCACGCTGACGCGGGGCCATGTTGCCGTGCATGACGGCGAAATCAGGACCAAGGAGGGTCACGGCGAGTTTGTACGTCGCGAAGCCAACAACCCCGTTAACAGGGCGCTCTCGTCCTGGAAGGAACTGACCGCGCCAAGGCCTGTCGAGCGCACGGGTATCCCGGCAACGGGGGTTTGATGCACGCAAGGGCCGCATTTGTATGACCGTCGTTAAGGCCGAGAATCTTTCGCTGACATTCCAGACAGCGGACGGACCTGTTCACGCGTTGAAAGATGTTGATCTCGCGATCGACAAGGGGGATTTCGTGTCGTTCATCGGTCCTTCGGGCTGCGGGAAAACGACGTTTCTCCGTTGCATCGCCGCGCTCGAGACGCCGACGGGTGGAACGCTGACAGTCAACGGGATGTCTCCGGATGCGGCGCGGAAAGCGCGCGCCTATGGCTATGTGTTCCAGGCGGCGGGGCTTTACCCGTGGCGGACGATCGCCGGGAACATCCGCTTGCCGCTTGAAATCATGGGATATTCCAAGGCGGATATGGGTGAGCGGGTCGAGCGGGTGCTTGAGTTGGTCGAGCTTGGCGGGTTCGGGGGCAAGTTTCCCTGGCAGCTGTCGGGCGGAATGCAGCAGCGGGCCTCGATTGCACGAGCGCTGGCTTTCGATGCGGATATCCTGCTGATGGACGAACCCTTTGGTGCGCTGGACGAGATCGTGCGGGACCGGTTGAACGAGGAGTTGCTGAGCCTCTGGGCGCGGACTGGTAAGACCATTGGATTCGTTACGCATTCTATCCCCGAGGCGGTGTATCTCTCGACAAGGATCGTGGTGATGAGCCCGCGTCCGGGGCGGATTGCGGATGTGATCGAGAGCCCTTTGCCGCGGGAACGGCCGCTGGATATCCGGGACAGCCGGGAGTTCATCGAAGTGGCGCATCGGGTCCGCGAAGGGCTGCGTGCCGGGCATGGAGACGAGCTTTGAGGGGACGTCGGTATCACGTCGGTATCACGTCGGTATTGCGTCGGTGCACCGTCCGCGGGGTCGGATATGCGTATATGAGAAAAGGTGAAGCGGGAGGCGTGCAATGAGCGTCGCCATCCGGCGTGCCGGTTCGGAGGATGTGCCTGCGATTGCACGCATCGTGAACGACTGGATTGACCGGACCGACTGGATGCCGCGGGCCGTCGGCGCGGAGCGGATCGAAGGGTTCATTGCCGAGGCGCTTCCGCACCGCGAGATCACGCTGATCGGAGAACCGCCCGAAGGATACCTTTCGCTCGATCCCGCAACCGGCATGATAGGCGCGCTCTATCTCGACCGGCCGGGACACGGGCTGGGCCGGATGCTCATGGACGATGCCAAGGCGCGGCAAGATTATCTGCAACTCTGGACCCATGAGCCGAACGAGGCGGCGCATCGGTTCTACCGGCGCGAGGGGTTCGAGATCGTTGAGCGCAAGGCGACAGGCGACGATGGGTTGCCGGAGTTGCGGATGGAGTGGCGGCGATGAGCTACGACCTGGTTTTCTGGCGCTATTCCGACGAGGGCACGCCGCGCACCCATGCGGATCATCTTGCCATCTACACGGCGAACGGGACCGAGGGGCTCGAACCGCTGCCGAAGGGCGAGGTCGAGAGCGCTCTGCATTCGGCCATGCCGGAGGACTGGGTATTCGACGACGAAAGTGCATGGGTGCGCGAAACGGGTGGCACCATTCAGATTTACTGGTCCAGCCCCTGCATGGTCCTGTTCCATCTTTACGGCAAATGGAGCGGTGGCGATGCCAACCGGCTGATCGGCGTGATGAACGGGTTCGGCTGTCCGCTTTTCGATCCGCAGATTCCCGAGAGGTTCCAGCCATGAGCGGTGCGGCAATCGCCCGAGGGCATGTCCGCCAGGCGTCGCTGTCTGTCGCCAGGTCGATCCTCGGGGCAGATGAATGGGGGTGCAAATCGTGCTAGGCCGCCTGTTGCCAGTGCTGACCATCCTTCTGGCCATCGTCGCGCTTTGGTACGCGGCCGTCGCGCCGATGAACATTCGCCAGTCGCTCGACATGGCCGAGCGTGCGGGCGCGGCGGTGACACCGCCCGACGCGCGGGAGCGGAGCAATACGAGCCGGTGGGTGCTGATGGCGAACAATCCGGGCGAGATCGCGCGGGGCTACAGCCTGGACCGGCCCCGGCTTCCGACGCCGGTTCAGGTCGGCGGCGAGCTTTGGAAGACCACGGGCGAGATGGCCCTGAAGGGGCGGGCCTTTTCGAAGCGGAGCCTGATTTATCACGGCTGGATCACGTTGCAATCGACGCTGATGGGATTTGCGCTTGGGACGCTTGTCGGCATCCTCGGCGCGGTGGGCATCGTCTATAGCCGCACGATGGAGATGAGCGTCATGCCCTGGGCGATCATCAGCCAGACCGTGCCCATCGTGGCGCTGGCGCCGATGATCATCATACTGTCGAGCCAACTTGGCGTCGAGGGGCGGGGGCTGCCGAAGGCGATCATCTCGGCTTATCTCTGTTTCTTCCCGGTGCTGGTAGGCATGGTGAAAGGTCTTCGGTCGCCGGGGCGGGAGCAACTCGATCTGCTGCAGACCTACAACGCAAGCGGTTACGACACGTTCTTGAAGCTGCGGCTTCCGGCCTCGGTGCCCTATCTCTTCACCTCTCTGAAGATCGGCATTGCCGCCGCGTTGGTCGGTACCATCGTGGGCGAACTGCCGACGGGAGCGATCAGCGGGCTTGGTGCGCGCATCCTGATCGGCGACCAGTTCGGCACGCCGCTGGCAATCTGGGCGGCGCTGTTTGCCGCTGCGATCCTTGCCGGTATCCTGGTGACGCTGATCGGCTGGCTTCAGCGCAAGGCGATGCGGCGGATGGGGGCGGGCACATGAGCATGACGGCGGCCATCGTCTTCTGGCTGATCGCCTGGGGTATCAACATGCAGCTTGCGCGCTCAGGCTGGCGCGATCACCGGCTGGTGCGGATCTTCGTGCCGGTGCTGTTCGGTGTGACGATCCTGGTGCTTTGGCAGGCGGCGGTGGCGGCCTTCGATGTGTCACCGGTGATCTTGCCCGCGCCCTCGGACATCGCAGCGCGGTTCGTGGCCGAGACCGCCACGCTCCGGGAGGATTTTGTGCAGACGGTCCTGAAGGGCGCGCTGTCGGGCTATGTGATCGGCGCGCTGGCGGCGTTCTTGACCGCCATCGCCATTGACCGTTCGCGGTTTCTGACGGCGGGCTTGCTGCCTATCGGCAACTTCGTCGCGGCTTTGCCTATCGTCGGCATCGCGCCGATCCTGGTGAGCTGGTTCGGCTTCGACTGGCAGTCGAAGGCCGCCGTGGTCGTCGTCATGGTGTTTTTCCCGATCCTGGTGAACACCGTGCAGGGGCTGGCCGAGGCCAGCGCGATGCAGAAGGACCTGATGCGGACCTATGCGGCGGGCTATTTCCAGACGCTTCTGAAGCTGAGGCTGCCCGCGGCGATGCCGTTTATCTTCAACGGGCTCAAGATCGCGACGACATTGGCGCTGATCGGGGCTATCGTTGCCGAATATTTCGGCTCTCCCACAAGGGGTATGGGTTTTAGGATTTCAACGGGCGTCGGCAGCTTGTCGATCGACCTCGTATGGGCTGAAATAGCCGTGGCTGCGCTGACGGGTTCGGCGGTCTACGGTCTGGTTGCGCTGATAGAAAAGCGCGTGACCTTCTGGCACCCGTCGCAGAGGACAAAATAATCACGGGGAGTGAAGACATGAGAAAGTATCTTTTGGGCGCTGCGGCATTGGCGCTTGGAACCGGCGCGGCTCAAGCGGCCGATGACGTCACGCTGCAGCTGAAATGGGTGACACAGGCGCAGTTCGCGGGCTATTACGTGGCGCTCGAAAACGGGTTCTACGAGGAAGAGGATCTGAACGTCACCATCAAGCCGGGTGGACCGGACATCGCGCCGCCCCAGGTGGTCGCGGGGGGCGGGGCCGATGTTCTGGTCGAGTGGATGCCGGCCGCTCTGGCCGCGCGCGAGAAAGGTTTGCCGCTTGTGAACATCGCGCAGCCCTTCAAGTCGTCGGGGATGCAGCTGACCTGCTGGAAGGACAGCGGCATCGCATCGCCAGCGGACTTCCCCGGCAAGACCTTGGGCGTCTGGTTCTTCGGCAACGAGTTTCCGTTCATGTCCTGGATGAGCCAGCTTGGTGTCGAAACCGATGGCGCCGACGACAACGGCGTGGCGGTTCTGAAGCAGGGCTTCAACGTCGATCCGCTGTTGCAGCGGCAGGCCGATTGCATCTCGACCATGACGTACAACGAGTACTGGCAGGTGATTGACGCAGGTGTGAGCGCCGACGATCTGATCACGTTCAAGTACGAGGATCAGGGCGTGGCGACGCTGGAAGACGGGCTTTACGTGCTTGAGGATCGGCTGGCCGAGGATGGGTTTGCCGACAAGATGGAGCGTTTCGTGCGCGCCTCGATGAAGGGCTGGAAGTGGGCCGAGGAGAACCCGGAGGATGCCGCGATGATCGTGCTGGAGTACGATGAGACCGGCGCCCAGACCGAGACGCACCAGGTGCGGATGATGGGCGAGATCGCCAAGCTGACGGCAGGCTCGAACGGCGCACTCGATCCGGCGGACTATGAACGCACGGTGGCGTCGCTGCTCTCCGGCGGCTCGGACCCGGTGATCACCAAGGCGCCGGAAGGTGCCTGGACGCACGCGATCACGGATGCAGCGCTGAACTGATCCAGGGCGGCAACTCATGGAACGGCGCGCAGGATGTTGCGCGCCGTCTACTTTTGGATAGGCAAAAATTCACCGATTCCTGTGGCTTGGAAACAGCATCACTAAAATGCGATCTTCAACCCGCTTGGCGGAACGCGGGTTTGCGGCGTAGACATTGCTCATGAGCGTGGGGGCACACCGCGCCAAAGGCAGGAATGAGCAATGACCAAGTTTGTGAAACTCGCCCTGAGCAAGGGTGGTGATCGCCAGCGCGCGTGGACCCTGTGGCGCAACTGGTGGCGGCGCGCGATCTGAGAAGCGCTGTAGAACCGGGACGCGGCTAGCCTGATAAATTCAGGTCACGAACAGCCGTTGGCCGCTCGAGGCTGAGCGGTTCGAGCGGCGCGCCGTCTGGAGTTGTTGCGTGCTGGACGAACACGGGCAGACCCGTCGGGATCATCGTTTCGGGACGCGCGGCAGACAGGAAGATGTGCTTGGCGCTTTCCTCTGTCCACCCGAACCAGTTCGGATCGTCGAAGCTGCCGGCCATGACGCCGGTAACGCCTGCGAAGCGCTCGAAAGTGTACCGGATCGGCGAGCCGCAGTCGGGGCAGAAGTGTAACGTGATGACTTTCCCGCTGCCTTCCGAGACGTGGTCATGGGACTTCGGGGTTCCCTGAAGCAGCTCGAAGGCGCTTTCTTCGAAAATCGGCTCGACGGCATAGGCCGTGCCGGTGACCTTCTGACAAAACCGGCAATGGCAGAAGCTGACCCGCATGGGCGGAGTGGTCACACGATAGCGGATGGCGCCGCAAAGGCAGCCGCCGTGATTTTCCGAAGCTGATGGCATTTCTAGGTTCCTCTTCCAGACAGCGGCATCCTGCCAGCACGACCGGACCCACGGCAACGAAAAAGCCCGCACCGGTCAGGTGCGGGCCAGCGGATGCGCCGTGGCTTGGGTCTTAGCCTCGGTTCATCCGGTTCTCGATCAGATCGTCCACGACTTCCGGTTCGGCCAGCGTCGAGGTGTCGCCGAGCGCGCCATAGTCGTTCTCGGCGATCTTGCGGAGGATACGCCGCATGATCTTGCCCGAGCGGGTCTTTGGCAGGCCGGGCGCAAATTGCAGCAGGTCGGGCTTGGCGATGGGTCCGATCTCGTTCCTGACCCAGCCCTCAAGCTCCTTGCGCAACTCCTCGGACGGTTCCTCGCCGCCCATGAGCGTGACATAGGCGTAGATGCCCTGGCCCTTGATGGCGTGCGGATAGCCGACGACAGCGGCCTCGGCGACCTTCGGGTGCGCGACCAGCGCGCTTTCGACCTCGGCGGTGCCCATGCGGTGGCCCGAGACGTTGATCACGTCATCGACCCGGCCGGTGATCCAGTAGTAGCCGTCGGCGTCGCGGCGGCAGCCGTCGCCCGAGAAGTAGTAGTTCTTGTAGTCGGCGAAGTAGGTCTTCTCGAACCGTTCGTGGTCGCCCCAGACGGTACGCATCTGGGCCGGCCAGCTGTCCTTCATGCAGAGCACGCCCTCGGCTTCAGTCGAGGTTATCTCCTCGCCGGTCGAGGGTTCCAGGATCACCGGCTGGACGCCGAAGAAGGGAAGGGTGGCCGATCCCGGCTTGGTCGGGATCGCGCCCGGAAGCGGCGTCAGGAGGTGCCCGCCGGTTTCGGTCTGCCACCAGGTGTCGACGATGGGGACGTTTCCGTGGCCGACAACCTCGTTGTACCAGTTCCAGGCCTCGGGGTTGATCGGTTCGCCGACTGTACCCAGCACCTTGAGCGCGGAGAGGTCGTACTTGTCGACGAACTCGCGGCCCTTGCCCATCAGCGCGCGGATCGCGGTCGGGGCGGTGTAGAACTGGTTGACCTTGTGTTCCTCGCAGACCTGCCAGAAGCGGCCCGCGTCGGGGTAGGTGGGGACGCCTTCGAACATCAGCGTCGTCGCACCGTTCGCGAGCGGCCCGTAGACGATGTAGCTGTGGCCGGTGACCCAGCCGACGTCCGCGGTGCACCAGAAGATATCGCCGTCGTGATAGTCGAAGACGTATTCATGCGTCATCGAGGCATAGACGAGGTAGCCGCCGGTGGTGTGCACGACGCCCTTGGGCTGGCCTGTCGAACCGGAGGTGTAGAGGATGAAGAGCGGGTCTTCGGCGCCCATTTCCTCGGGCGGGCAGTCGGTCGAGGCGTTGGCCTTCAGGTCGTGGTACCAGTGGTCTCGGCCGTCCTGCATCGGAACGTCGCCGCCGGTTCGTTGAACGACGAGCATCGAACAATCGCCCTCGACCTTGGCGAAGGCCTTGTCGGCGTTGGTCTTGAGCGGCGTGTTGCGGCCGCCGCGCGGGGCTTCGTCGGCCGTCAGAACAACCTTGGCGCCGCACTGGTTGACGCGGGCTGCCAGAGCGTCGGGCGAGAAGCCCGCGAAAACGATCGAGTGGATCGCGCCGATGCGCGCACAGGCGAGCATGGCATAGGCGGCTTCGGGGATCATCGGCAGGTAGAGAACGACGCGGTCGCCCTTGCTGACGCCCATCCCCTTGAGGACGTTGGCGAATTGGGAAACCTCGTCCTTGAGCTGGCTGTAGGTGATGTGCCTGGAAGGCGCGTCCGGGTCGTCCGGTTCCCAGATGATCGCGGTTTGATCGCCGCGGGTGGCCACGTGGCGGTCGACGCAGTTCGCCGCGACGTTGAGAGTGCCGTCCTCGAACCAACGGATGTCGATATTGCCGGGGGCGAAGGACGTGTTCTTCACTTTGGTGTAGGGCTTCATCCAGTCGATGCGCTTGCCTTCGCGGCCCCAGAAGCTTTCCGGGTCCTCGACTGATTCCTTGTACATGGCGTCGTACTTGGCGCGGTCCGCATGTGCGTTGGCGACCATGTCGCTCTCAGGCCAGTACATTCCATCACGCTGTTCCAGCATGTTGGGTCCTCCTCCGAATAGTTCGTCTTGCAGTCTCAGATGGCCAGGTATTTCGCGCGCAGCGCCTCGTCATCCAGAACTTTCTGGGCACTGTCGTCGTAGACCACCGATCCGGTGTCAAGGATGACGGCCCGATCCGCGAGTTTCAACGCGGCGACGGCGTTCTGTTCCACGATGATCGTCGTGATGCCCTGGTCGCGGATGATGTTGAGCGTCTTCGCGATCTCCTGCACGATGACCGGCGCGAGCCCTTCGTAGGGCTCGTCCAGCAGCAGCACCTTGATGTCGCGAGCCAGCGCGCGGGCTATCGCCAGCATCTGCTGTTCGCCGCCCGAGAGCGTCGAGCCGTCCTGCGTGCGGCGTTCGCCGAGGCGAGGGAAAAGCTCGTAGATGCGTTCGAGCGACCAGCCGATGGGCGGGGCGATCTGGGCGAGCTTGAGGTTCTCTTCCACCGTCAGACCCTGGATGATGCGCCGGTCTTCGGGGACCAGCGCCATGCCGTTCTGCGCCGCCTCGTAACTGGTCATCTTGTGCAGCGGCTTGTGGTCGAGCCAGACCTCGCCGTGCCGGATCTCGGGGTTGGGCATCCGCGCAATGGCGCGCAGCGTCGAGGTCTTGCCTGCGCCGTTGCGGCCAAGCAGCGCGAGGATCTCGCCCTCGTGCACGTTAAAGCTCACGTCCTGGACGATGTAGCTTTCGCCGTAATAGGCCTCGATATTCCACACCGAAAGGAAGGCCGGCGCGGTGGCGGCGTTGTTGGCGCGATTGTCGAAAGGTTTGTCGTCAAGCATTGCTGTCGCTCCTCAATGCGCCGCTTCGCCGAGATAGGCTTCCTGGACTTTCGGGTGGCCCTTGATCTTGTCTGGCGTGTCCTCGACCAGAGGGGTGCCTTGGGCCAGAACCGTGATCCGCTCGGCGAGCGAGAACACGACGTGCATATCATGCTCGATGATGCACATGGTGATGTCGCGCTTCTGCTTGATCTCTTTGAGCAGGTCGATGGTGTTGTTGGTATCGGCGCGCGCCATGCCGGCGGTCGGCTCGTCAAGAAGCAGCAGGCGCGGTTCCTGCACGAGGCACATGGCCATTTCCAGCCGCCGCTTGTCGCCGCGGCTCATGGAGGCCGAGTGCATGTCCTTCTTCTCGGCCATGTTGACCTCTTCCAGCATGTGCATGGCCTTGTCGATCAGCTCTCTCTCGTGGCTGAACTGTTCGAAGGCGTGCATCCGGAACGAACCGTCGCGCCGGGCGAAGCAGGGGATCATCATGTTTTCCAGCACCGTCAGATCGCCGAAGATCTCGGGCGTCTGGAACACGCGGCTGATGCCCATCTGGTTGATCTCGTGCGGATGGCGTCCCAGCACCGACTGACCGTCGAACATGACCGAGCCGGTGTCCGGGATCAGCTTGCCGACGAGGCAGTTCAGAAGCGTGGACTTGCCCGCGCCGTTCGGCCCGATGATCGCATGGACGGTGTTCTCGGCCACGCTGAGGTTGACGTTTCCAAGCGCCTGCAGACCGCCGAAGCGCTTGTTGACGCCTTTGACTTCGAGAATACCCATATCTCAGGTCTCCTTATTCCGCAGGGGTCTTGGCGGCGGCCTTGGCCTCGGCCTCGGCGGGCTTCTTGCGCCCGAAGAGCCGGCCAATGCGCTGTCCGCCTTCGACGAGGCCGCCGGGGAGGAAAATCACCACAGCCATGAAGACCAGGCCCAGCGTCAGGTGCCAGCCCTTGCCGATGAAGGGATGCACGATCGCGACGAGGAAATCCTCCAGCCCGTCCGGCATGAAGGCGAACCACTGGTGCAGGATGTTGTCGTTGATCTTCGAGAGGATATTCTCGAGATACTTGATGAGGCCGGCACCAAGGACGGGGCCGATCAAGGTGCCCGTACCGCCGAGGATGGTCATCAGAACGACCTCGCCCGAGGCTGTCCATTGCATCCGCTCGGCGCCTGCCAGCGGGTCCATCGACGCCATGAGACCACCCGCAAGCCCGGCATACATGCCCGAGATCACGAACGCGGCAAGCGTGTAGGGGCGGGGGTTCAGGCCGGTATAGCGCATCCGCTGCTGGTTCGACTTCACCGCGCGAAGCATCATGCCGAAAGGCGAGCGGAAGATACGGATCGCAAGGTAGAAGGCGATCAGCATCACGACCGCGCAGAAATAGTAGCCGGCATTGAACTGCCAGAGCCACGGCCCGAACTCGACGGTTTCCGTCGCGCGCATCGTCATGCCGAAGAGGTGCGGGATGTTCGGTGCGCTGTCGCCTTGCAGGTACTGCGGGTCATTGCCATAGACCTGAAGCCCGGTCTCGCCATTGGTGATCGGCGTCAGCACCGAATAGGCCAGCGCGAAGGACATCTGAGCGAAGGCGAGCGTCAGGATCGAGAAGTAGATCCCCGACCGGCGCAGCGAGACATAGCCGATTGCCAGCGCGAAAAGGCCGGAAACGACGAGCGAGAGGAGAAGCCCCGGCACGATGTTGTAGTTCAGAAGCTTGAACATCCACACGACCGAGTAGGAGCCGACGCCGAGGAACGCGGCGTGCCCGAAGCTGAGATACCCGGTCAGCCCGAAGAGGATGTTGAAGCCGATTGCGAAGATCCCGAAGATCACGAAACGCTGCATCAGGTCGGGATAGCCCGCGTTGAACTGCGCGAGGTCCGAAGTCTCGGGGAACGGGTTCAGGAGGACCGGTGCAAAGAGGCAGAGCACCGCAACGACCAGGAGAAGGACGAAATCCTTAGTTGCAAGACCCAGCATGACTTATTCCTCCATCACGCCTTTGCGTCCCATCAGGCCCCTCGGGCGCGTCAGAAGGACGATGATGGCGACTAGGTAGATGATGATCTGGTTGATACCAGGGACGATGTCGATGACCTCATTCATCGAGGCGAAGGCTTCGAGAATACCCAGGACGAACCCGGCAAGAACCGCGCCCGGCAGGCTTCCCATGCCGCCGACGACGACCACGACGAACGAGATCACCAGGAAGTCCATGCCCATGTGATAGTTCGGCGAGTTGATCGGCGTGTACATGACGCCCGCCAGGCCTGCCACGCAGGCGGCGATCGCGAACATGATGGTGAAGCGCCGGTCGATGTTGATGCCCAGCATGCCGACCGTTTCGCGGTCCGCCATGCCGGCACGGACAACCATGCCGAAAGTGGTGAACTGAAGGAAGGCGAACACGCCCGCGATCACGACCATCGCGAAGGCAAAGTAGACCATGCGCCAGTAGGGATAGATGATATTCTCCATCCCGATTAGCGCGCCGAAGTCGAACGAGCCGGTAAAGGCCGGAGGCGCAGGTGTCGGGATCGGGTTGGCACCGAAGAACGCCTTGATGATTTCCTGAAGAACGATGGCAAGGCCGAAGGTGACAAGGATCTGGTCGGCGTGGGGGCGCTTGTAGAAGTGCTTGATCAGGCCGCGCTCCATGCTGATGCCGACAAGGATCATGATCGGGATCGAGAACAGGATCGCCAGCGGCACCGACCATTGAATTATCGTCTGCGCGGCGTCCGCTCCGAACCAGTCGGCGAGATAGGGCACATCGACTTTCAGCGGGTTGCCGAGGAAGTCTTTCTTGGTGTCGTCGATCACTTCGTGGCTGAGATTCAGAAGCCGTTGCAACGTGACGGCGCAGAACGCTCCGATCATGAACAGCGCGCCATGCGCGAAGTTCACCACGCCGAGCGTGCCGAAGATCAGGGTCAGGCCCAGGGCGATAAGCGCATAGGCGCTGCCCTTGTCCAGACCGTTCAGAATCTGAAGGATAATGGCTTCCATTGGTCCCCACCTCGGATATTTGAGGGTCGGCCTCTCACAGGCCGGAAGTTGGCCGGGCAGCCGTGGTAAGCCGCCCAGCCGGAGTGGTTCTTATCAGGCGCCCGGGTTACAGGAGCCGAGCGACGCTTCCGCGCCACCGAACATCGGGTGGTCGGGCGGGTAGGTGACCTGGCTGACCGGAGTGATTTCGACGATCTCGAGAAGGTCGAATTCCGACGTCGGGTTCTCCTTGCCCTTCACAACCAGAACGTCCTTGAAGCACTGGTGGTCTTCGGCGCGGTAGAGGGTCGGGCCGTTGCCCAGCCCGTCGAACTCGAAGCCTTCGAGGGCCTCGGCCACGGCGCAGGGGTTGAACGATCCGGCGCGGTTCACCGCATCCGCATAAAGCAGCGTCTGCGTATAGCAGGTGTGCGCGGCCTGCGACGGCGGGAAGCCATACTTGGTGCCGAACGAGCGCGTGAACGCCTGGCTGCCTTCATCCGGCAGCGACCAGTGCCAGTTCGTCGAGCCGAAGATGCCCTTGACGTTGGCACCCGCACCGCGCGCCATGAGACGCGAGTAGAGCGGAACGACGATCTCGAACTGCTTGCCGTTTACGATCTTGTCCTTCAGGCCGAACTGAACGGCGTTGGTGAGCGAGTTCACCATATTGCCGCCGTAGTGGTTCAGAACCAGCACGTCCGCATCCGTCTGAAGAACCGGCGCGATGTAGGACGAGAAGTCCGTTGCGGCCAGCGGCGTCAGCACGTTCTGCACGGTCGACCAGCCCAGGGCCTCGGTCGAAGCCTGGATCGATTCCTGCTGGGTCCAGCCCCAGGTGTAGTCCGCGGTCAGGTGATAGGCCTTGCGGTCCGTGCCGTAGGCGTTCGCAAGCACCGGAGCCAGCGCGGCGCCCGACATGTAGCCGTTGAAGAAGTGACGGAAGCCGTTGGCCTTGCGGTCCTTGCCGGTGGTGTCGTTCGAGTGGGTCAGACCGGCCATGAAGATGACGCCGGCTTCCTGGCAGAGGCCCTGAACGGCCACGGCCACGCCCGAGGACGAACCGCCGGTGATCATGATGGCGCCGTCTTTTTCGATCATCGACTTGGCCGATGCGCGCGCGGCGTCCGATTTGGTCTGCGTGTCACCCGTGACGTACTCGACCTTCTTGCCGAGGATACCCGTGCCGTCCAGCGTCTTGGACGAGAAGGTGGGGATCATGCCGCCGTCGCCGCCACCGTTCAGGTGCTCGACCGCAAGCTCATAAGCGCGAAGTTCGTCCGCACCCTCATCGGCATAAGGTCCGGTCTGTGGCACGTTGAAGCCCAGAGTGACCGAGCCGCCTTCTGGCGCATTGGTGAAGCCGGAATGGCTTGCAGCCCAGACTGCGCCACTGAAGATTGTCGGCGTTGCCAGACCGGCAGCACCGGCTCTCAGCACACCGCGGCGCGTAAGATCGCTTTTTGACATGGATGTCCTCCCATAAGCGTTTCAGACAGCGGAGCAGGCTCGTCCTGCTCGCGGCTGACCTTTACAAGGTGCCCTTTTTATCGCAGCGCGGCTTTCCAGTTGGCAATAAACTGTTAGCGTGCACAGTTTTTCCTGTAAATTTTTGAACTTGATTGTTATCAGAGTTGTAAAGTTGTTTTCTGCGCGGCGCAGAAATCCCTTAATTCATTGGGTGATTGAATGGCGACGACGACGCTGACCGGATCGCGGATACGGTCCTACCGGGTCGATCGGGGCATGCGGCAGGCGGATTTGGCGCGCGCCTGCGAGATCTCGGCGAGTTATCTCAACCTGATCGAGCACAACAAGCGCCGGATCGGTGGCGCGCTACTGGTTCGCCTGGCAAAGGCGCTTGATGTCGATCCGAGTTACCTGAGCGGAGTAGTCGAGGTGCGCGTCGCTGCGGCGATGGACGCAGCCGCCGAAGCCCATGCGGAGGTGACGCCCGAGCGGGGCCGCGCCGAGGAGCTTGCCGCCCGCTTTCCCGGCTGGGCGCGGCTGATCGCCCGCCAATACGCCGAGAACCGGCGACTGGAGCAGGTGATCGAGCGGCTTGGCGACCGGCTGACGCACGACCCGTTTCTCTCGGCTTCGATGCACAACGTGCTGACGAGCGTCACCGCGATCCGCTCGGCCAGCGGCATCCTTGCGCAAGGCGGGGATATCGAACCGGAATGGGAGGCCCGGTTTCACCGCAACATCTACGAGGACAGCCAACGGCTGACCGATGCCACCGAGGCGCTGGTTGCCTATCTCGACAGCGACAAGGCTGGTGATGCCGGTGGCGCGCTGCCGCAGGATGAACTGGATGCCTGGCTTGAGGACCTCAACTGGCGTCTCGACGTTCTCGAAGACAATCCGACCGTCGGCATCGGTCCCTTGATCGAGGACAGCGGCCGACTGGCGACACCGGCGGCGCGCCAACTTGCCACCGCCTATGCCGAGCAATATGCCGAGGACGCGGCGGCACTTCCCCTGGAGCGCCTGGTCGACGGGCTGTCCGGGGGCAGGACACCCGCCGCTCTGGCACAGGCGCTCGGCCTGGAATTTGACCTGGTGTTTCGCCGGTTGGCGGTGCTGGGCGCCGGGGAAACCGGGATTGGCGACCCTTACGGGCTGGTGGCCTGCGACGCCTCCGGCACCCTGATCTACCGCAAGCCCCTGCCGGGGTTCGAGTTGCCGCGGTACAGCGCCGCCTGTCCCTTCTGGCCGCTCTTCCAGGCGCTGCAGCGCCCGATGACGCCGGTATCCCGGCTCCTTCGTGTTTCGGGCCGGGACGAGGCGCAGTTCGAGGCGCTTGCCTTCTCGACCCTTGCCTATCCGTCCGGCTTCGACGGGCCGCCCGTCGCCCGGTCGTGGATGCTGTTCTGGCCGGTCCGGCGGTCCGACGTTCCGGCCACGGGCGTCGGCACCTCCTGCCGCATCTGCCCGGAAGCGGGCTGCGTGGCGCGGCGGGAACCCTCTGTTTTCGCTTGAGACAGCAAGTCCTGAGGCTTTGACAGCCATGATGCCTTCCGCGATAGTACCGGCGATGGCGTTCAAGGGAGGGGACCCGAGGTGCAGGGCAGACGCGTCCTTCTGATCGAGGACGAACCGAACATCATCGAAGCGATCCGGTTCATCCTGTCGCGCGATGGATGGCGCGTGGACACTCATTCCGACGGCAAATCGGCACTGGACGCGATCCGCGAGCGCTCGCCCGACCTTGTGATCCTGGACGTGATGCTTCCCAACCGCTCCGGGTACGACATCCTGAACGATCTGCGGTCCGAGGAGGCGACGCGCAACCTGCCGGTCCTCATGCTGACCGCCCGCGGCCAGAAGAAGGACCGCGAACTGGCCGAGAAGCTTGGCGCCAGCCGGTTCATGACCAAGCCGTTTTCCAACGGCGAGATCCTGGAAACGGTGCGGGAACTGGTGCGCTGATGGCGCAAGGGCCGCAACCGGAGTTTCTCGAGCGAGAGGCCTACCGGCGCCGAAGGCTCGCCGATGCCGCGCGCGTGCTGCCGTTCTTCGGGCTGGTTCTGCTGCTTTTGCCGGGGCTTTGGCAGACGACCTCAGGCGCACTGGTCTATATCTTCACGGTCTGGGGCGTGCTCATCCTGATCGCGGCGTGGCTGTCGCGCCAGCTGGCTCGACGCCCGCCCGATGACGGTTCCCGGTCATATGCCGGCGATCCCGACCAGACCGCGCCCGCCGGGACGCGCGAATGAGCTACGATCTTCTTGTCTGGCTTTGCGGTCTGTACGTGGCGGGGCTCTTCGCGGTGGCGTTCTGGGCCGACAAGCGGGCGGCGGCGGGCCAGGTCGGCTGGATCAATTCGCCGCTGATCTATACGCTTTCGCTCTCGATCTACTGTACCGCATGGACGTTTTACGGCGCCGTTGGCTATGCCGCGCGGTCCGGCATGGAATATGTCACCATCTATCTCGGTCCGACGCTGGTCATGATCGGCTGGTGGGTGCTTCTCAGACGCCTCGTGCGGATCGGACGGGCGCAAAGGATCACGTCGATTGCCGACCTGATTTCCTCGCGCTTCGGAAAGTCGAACGTGATTGGCGTTCTGGTCACGCTGCTGGCGGTTGTCGGCACCACGCCCTACATCGCTCTACAGCTCCAGTCGGCGACGCTCTCCTTCGACGTCTTCTCGGCGAACCCCGGCCAGGGCCTGAACCAGACGGCGTTCATCGTTGCGGTCGGGCTTGCTGCGTTCACCATCCTGTT
The DNA here is from genome assembly GCA_022340315.1 of Silicimonas sp. GTDB lineage: Bacteria > Pseudomonadota > Alphaproteobacteria > Rhodobacterales > Rhodobacteraceae > JAJDOD01. Next base: position 18,371 of record JAJDOD010000120.1, read on the forward strand.
CGGGACCCGGAACCTTGACGTGAACGCGCATCACCACGGCGTGGTCATGGCGATCGCGGTCGAGGCCGTGGTCAAGCTGATCGCGCTCATGGCGGTCGGCATCTTCGTGGTTTTCTTTCTGGCAGGCGGCCCGGGCCATGTGCTCGATGTGATCGCGGACTCGCCGATCGCCAACCAGGAGATTCAGCCCGTGCGCTGGCTGACGCTGGTCTCGCTTGCAGCGATGGCCTTCATCTGTCTGCCGCGCATGTTCCAGGTGATGGTGGTCGAGAACTATGATGAGCGGCACCTGGCGACAGCAAGCTGGGCATTTCCGCTTTATCTGTTCCTGATGAGCCTTTTCGTGGTGCCGATCGCGGCGGTCGGGCTGAACGTCATGCCCGAAGGGGCGAACCCCGACCTTTTCGTGCTGACGCTGCCACTGGAGTTCGACCGCGACGCGCTGGCGCTTCTTGTCTTCCTCGGCGGCTTCTCGTCGGCAACGTCGATGGTCATCGTCGCGGCCATCGCGGTGTCGACGATGATTTCCAACCACATCGTCATGCCGGTCTGGCTAAGTCAGCAGAAAGGCGGTGCGACCGTCTCGGGCGATGTCCGTTACGTGGTGATCCTGTCTCGCCGGATTTCGATCGCGGTCCTGTTGCTGCTTGGATACGTCTACTACGTGTTCTCGGGCGGCGGCGGTGCGCTGGCGGCAATCGGCCTGATCGCCTTTACCGGCGTGGCGCAGGTTCTGCCCTCGATCGTCGGCGGCATCTTCTGGCGCGGCGCCACACGTTACGGAGCGGCGGCGGGGATCACCATCGGCTTCGCGGTCTGGCTCTGGACGTCTTTCCTGCCCAGCTTCGGGGATGCGAGCATCATCGCACCGAGTGTCTATGCAGAGGGTCCGTTCGGGATCGGGCTGCTCCGCCCGCGGGCGCTCTTCGGCATCGAGGGGCTCGATCCGCTGGTGCATGCGGTCTTCTGGTCGCTGCTGCTCAACTCGTTTGCTTTCTGCGTGGTTTCGCTTCTGACCTTCCCGACGCCGCTGGAGCGCCTTCAGGGCGCGGCCTTCGTGAACGTGTTCCGCTATGCTGGGGGCGCCGCGGGCTGGAGCGGCAGCGCTGCGGATGCCGAAGACCTGTTGATGATGTCGCAACGCATTCTTGGTAGCGACGAGGCGCACGCGCTCTTCGTTGCCGAAGCGCAGCGGCAGGGCAAGAGCGGGTATCTGCCCGATGTTACTCCTGCATTCCTGGAACGCGTCGAGCGGGAGCTTGCGGGTTCGGTGGGCGCGGCGACCGCGCATGCCATGCTTATGCAGATCACCGGCGGCGAGATCGTCTCGGTCGAGGACCTCATGCGCGTGGCCGACGAGGCGCAGCAGATCATGGAGTATTCCAGCCAGTTGGAGGCGAAGAGCGCGGAGCTGGAGCAAACGGCGCAGCAGTTGCAGGAG
>JAJDOD010000128.1 GCA_022340315.1 Silicimonas sp.
AAGGAGATGTCGATCCCGGCGCTTTATTTCACCAACCTGATCTCGGCGCGTCCGTTGATGGGGCCAGCCGGGGCCGGATCGCTGGCCGAGGTCATCAATGCGGCCATCGCGGGCAAGGACCGGATGGACCGGATGAACGACTTCTTCGACGGGGTCGGCTCGGGCGACACGGCGGGCATCTGGGAAGATAAGCTGAACCTGCGCCCGGATTTCCGCGCGGCGCATCAGAAGAAGCTCGACAAGGCGGCGCGTGCCAAGGCAGCGGAGGCCATGATCTGATGCTCATTCAGGATCACGACAGGGCAGGCGGGTACTGGGGCGCGGTTTACGCATTCTGTGCCGTCAAGGGCCTTCAGGTCGTGATCGACGGCCCGGTGGGCTGTGAGAATTTGCCGGTGACCAGCGTCCTGCACTACACGGACGCATTACCCCCCCACGAATTACCCATCGTGGTCACTGGCCTCGGCGAGGAAGAACTGGGACGCGACGGGACCGAAGGCGCGATGAAACGCGCCTGGGGAACGCTTGATCCTGCCCTTCCCGCCGTTGTCGTGACGGGCTCGATTGCCGAGATGATCGGCGGCGGTGTGACGCCCCAGGGAACGTCGATCCAGCGGTTCCTGCCCAGGACCATCGACGAGGATCAGTGGGAGGCCGCCGACCGGGCGATGACCTGGATCTTCACCGAATACGGCATGACCAAGGGCCGGATGCCGCGCGAGAAGAAACGCGAGGATGGCGCGAAGCCGCGCGTCAATATCCTCGGCCCGATGTACGGCACGTTCAACATGCCGAGCGATCTGGCCGAGATCCGGCGACTGGTCGAAGGCATTGGCGCCGAGGTCAACATGGTTATGCCGCTCGGGAGCCACCTGGCCGAGATGCGGGACCTGGTGAATGCGGATGTGAACGTCTGCATGTATCGCGAGTTCGGGCGCGGGCTTTGCGAGGTGCTGGGCAAGCCCTATTTGCAGGCACCGATCGGGATCGATTCAACGACGCGCTTCCTGCGCAAGCTGGGCGAGTTGCTGGACCTTGACCCCGAACCGTTCATCGAGCGTGAGAAGCATTCGACCATCAAGCCGATCTGGGATCTCTGGCGCTCGGTCACACAGGATTTCTTCGCGACCGCCGGGTTCGGGATCGTAGCAAACGAGACCTATGCGCGCGGCGTGCGGCATTACCTCGAAAGCGATCTGGGCTTCCCCTGCGCGTTTGCGGTTGCCCGCGTCGCGGGCACGAAGACGGACAACAACCAGGTGCGGGCGCTGATCGGCGACAAGAAGCCGCTGATCCTGCTCGGCTCGATCAATGAAAAGATGTACCTGGCCGAGACGAAGGCCGGACACGGACCGAGCCCGGCGTTCATTCCCGCCAGTTTCCCCGGCGCTGCCATCCGACGCGCGACCGGAACGCCCTTCATGGGGTACGCGGGAGCGACTTACCTGTTGCAGGAGGTCTGCAACGGGCTTTTCGACGCGCTTTTCCACATCCTGCCGCTGGGCACCGATCTGGACGCGACCGCCGCCACCCCGACGAAATTGAGGCGCGACATGCCCTGGGACGCCGATGCCCAGGCCGAACTGGATCGGATTGTCGCCACACACCCCATTCTGACCCGTATTTCCGCCGCCAAGACGCTGCGCGATGCCGCCGAGCACGCCGCGCTGGAAGGTGGTGCGGACCGGGTCGTTATCGAGACCGTCAAGGCACTGGCACCCGCCAGCGCCGACGCTGCGAGGGAGGAAACCCAATGACCGACATCACCAACACACCGGTGCCCCGCAGCGCCAGCCGCCACAAGCGCGGGACGGAGTTCAAGATCTACTTCACCCTGATTTTCATCCTGGCCATCCCCGTTGGAACGGAACGGTGGATCGCAAACGTGGTGCGCAGGCGCTCGCTCGACGTGCGGGGGCCGCTGGCCCGCGCCTGGGCGGAAGCGGATCGTATCACCCCGCTCATTTTCTCGGCATGAACCGCCACGCCGAAAACCAGATCCCGAGGGGGAAACCCCGAAGGTCCCAGCCGCGAGGGTCTCGCGGCGTCAGCATAACGTTCCGGAGGAAAGTTCATGGCTGATAACTCCGACCTGTCCTTTACAGGTCTAACCGACGAGCAGGCTCAGGAGCTGCATTCGGTCTATATGGGCGGCCTCTGGCTGTTCGTGATCGTTGCAGTGGTCGCGCACCTAGCGACCTATATCTGGGCTCCGTGGTTCTGAGGGGATTGATATGGCAAAATTCTACAAGATTTGGCTCATCTTCGATCCGCGCCGCGTGTTTGTGGCACAAGGCGTCTTCCTCTTCCTCCTAGCGGTGATGATTCACCTGGTGGTGCTCTCGAACGGTGTGAACTGGTTCGAAAATGCCGCCGCGTCTCGCGCCGCTGCGGACGGATAACCACGGGATCGTGCTCGATATCGTCGTGGGCGGCGGGCCTCCGTCGCCCACGACAAACCAAAAGACAAAGGCGGGCCGTGACGGGCGCGCTCAACGGAGAGTAAGAAGATGGCACTGCTCAGCTTCGAGAGAAAATACCGGGTCCGCGGGGGAACGATCATCGGTGGTGATCTGTTCGATTTCTGGGTCGGGCCGTTCTATGTCGGGTTCTTCGGGGTCACCACGGCGTTCTTCGCGCTGCTGGGCGCCATCCTGATCTTCTATGGCGCGGCCATGCAGGGGACCTGGAACCCCTGGCTGGTCAGTATCGAGCCGCCTGACCTGAGTTACGGGCTGGCCGCAGCGCCACTTCTGGAAGGCGGGCTTTGGCAGATCATCACGATCTGCGCCATCGGCGCCTTTACAAGCTGGGCGCTGCGCGAGGTGGAGATCTGCCGCAAGCTGGGGATCGGGTATCATGTACCCTTCGCCTTCAGCTTCGCGATCCTCGCCTATGTCACGCTGGTGGTCTTCCGGCCGCTCTTGATGGGCGCCTGGGGGCACGGCTTCCCCTATGGCATCTTCAGCCATCTCGACTGGGTGTCGAACACCGGCTACGCCTACCTCCACTTCCATTACAACCCGGCGCATATGCTGGCGGTGACGCTGTTCTTCACCACCTGCCTCGCGCTCGCGCTTCACGGCGGGCTGATCCTCTCCGCAGCCAACCCGGAAAAGGGCGAGGTGATGAAGACGCCGGATCACGAAGACACGTTCTTCCGCGATTTCATCGGCTATTCGATCGGGCCGCTCGGCATTCACCGGCTGGGCTATCTGCTGGCGATCAACGCCGTCTTCTTCAGTGCCGTCTGTATCATCATCTCGGGCCCGGTCTGGACCAAGGGCTGGCCGGAGTGGTGGAACTGGTGGCTCGAGCTGCCGATCTGGGGCAGCCAGGTGGGGTTCTGAGCTATGATCACGGAATATCAGAACATCTTTAACCAGGTGCAGGTCCGCGGACCGGCCGAAATGGGCACCGACGATTACGGCACACTGACCGAGGACCGGTCGAGCAAGACAGGGTTTTCGAGCCTGCTGGGCTGGTTCGCCAACGCGCAGCTTGGGCCGATCAACCTTGGCATGGCAGGCGTCGTCTCGCTGGCCTCCGGGCTGGTCTGGCTGAACATCATCGGGTTCAACATGCTGGCGCAGGTCGACTGGTCGATCTCGGAGTTCATCCGGCAGCTGTTCTGGCTGGCGCTTGAACCGCCCGCGCCGGAGTACGGCCTGACGATCCCACCGCTGAACGATGGCGGATGGTACATCATCGCCAGTTTCTTCCTGCTCTTCTCGGTGATGGCCTGGTGGTACCGGGCGTACCAGCTGGCCGCCGAGCAGAAGCTGGGAAAGCACATCTTCTGGGCCTTCGGCGCGGCGATCTGGCTGTTCCTGGTGCTGGGTCTGTTCCGTCCGATCCTGATGGGGTCGTGGTCGGAGGCGGTGCCCTACGGCATCTTCGCGCATCTCGACTGGACCACGGCGTTCAGCATTCGCTACGGCAACCTCTACTACAACCCGTTCCACTGTCTGAGCATCGTGTTCCTCTACGGCTCGGCGCTGCTTTTCGCGATGCACGGCGGCACGATCCTGTCGGTCACGCGCTATGGCGGTGACCGCGAGCTTGAGCAGATCATCGACCGGGGCACGGCCACCGAGCGCGCCGCGCTCTTCTGGCGCTGGACGATGGGTTTCAATGCGACGATGGAAGGCATTCACCGCTGGGCCTGGTGGTTCGCGGTGTTGACGCCGATCACCGGCGGCATCGGTATCCTGCTGACCGGCACCGTTGTCGACAACTGGTTCATCTGGGCGCAGGAGCACCACTTCGCACCGAGCTATGACGGTGCCTATGGCTACGACGCCTACGGGTCGTATGAAGCCTTTATCGGGAAGGAATAAGCACATGTTCGACAAGCTCATGAACTTCCCCAAGTGGTTCGGTGACTGGAACAAGAACAACCCGACCGACATCTACGGACCCATCATCGTGATGGGCGTGGCCGGGACGGCGGTGATCGCGGTGGTGGCACTTCTCGCCTTCGGTCAGCCCTTCGCGACGAACAGCCTGCAGACCGGCCCGCGCGGCATCGGCATGTCGGTGCCCGAGTTCAAGTCGGACCTTGCCACGCCCGATCCGGGGATCGCGGCGCTGGCCGAGATCGGTGAGCAGGACGGCGACATCATCGCGGCGATGCAGGCCTGGACGGGTATCCCGAACCTGTTCGAGGATCCCGACAGCTATCAGACCGCCGTCGCCGGGCTGATGATCTCGATGACCCAGAACATCAACGAGAACTGGGATGGTCACGTGAACGCCAACAAGCAGGTCGGCGTCACCTGCTATACCTGCCATCGGGGCCAGCCGGTTCCGTCGGAGGTCTGGTATTCGATCACACCCGTGAACACCAATATGGCGGGCTGGTCGGCCAATCAGAACCGGGCGACGTCGAATTCGCAGTTCACGTCGCTGCCCTCGGATCAGCTGGAGACCTACCTGGTCGATGCGCAGGCCATCGCGGTGCATGACCTGGAAAGCCGTGCCGCGGGCATCCCCGGCAAGGACGGCTATCCCGGCATCCAGCACGCCGAGCGCACCTTTGCGCTGATGAACTACTTCGCCAACTCGCTCGGCGTGAATTGCGTTTTCTGCCACAACACCCGCGCCTTCTACGACGCGGGGCAGGTGACGTCGCAATGGGCGACGGCATCGCTGGGTATCCTGATGGTTCAGGAGCTCAACAACGACTACATCGTGCCGGTTGGCGCTCTTTTGCCCGAAGAGCGACTGAACCCGCGCACCGGTGACGTGCCGAAGCTGGCCTGCAAGACCTGCCACAAGGGGTATCAGCAGCCGCTTCAAGGCACTGACGTAATAGGCAACTGGCCTCAGCTGCAGAGCACCGACGCGGTGATTGACCTGCCCTGAACGCAGTTTCCTGACGAGGTTCGGTCCCGCGGGCAACAGGGGCCGGGCAACAGGGATGCACCATCCCGCATCCCGATCCTGGCTTGCCAGGATAAAGGCGGCGCATTCTCCGTTCCCTGAATGCGCCGCCATACCCGCCCGAACCAGGGAACGAAGGGAGCATTGCCATGACCACGACCCCGCTGCTTGACCGGATCGCCGGCCCGTCCGATCTGAAGCGCTTTTCGGATGCGGAGCTGACCGAGCTTGCGCGCGAGTTGCGACGCGAGGTGATCGAGGTGGTGAGCCAGACCGGCGGCCACCTTGGATCGTCGCTGGGCGTGGTGGAGCTGACGGTCGCGATCCATGCCGTTTTCAACACGCCGATGGACAAGCTGATCTGGGATGTCGGCCACCAGTGCTATCCGCACAAGGTCATCACCGGTCGCCGCGAGCGAATGACGACGCTGCGCCAGAAGGACGGGCTTTCAGGCTTCACCAAGCGGGACGAGAGCGAGTTCGACCCGTTCGGCGCGGCGCATTCCTCGACCTCGATTTCCGCCGCGCTCGGCTTTGCCGTGGGCCGCGACATGGGGCGGCCGACAGGCGATGCGATTGCCGTGATCGGCGACGGCTCGATAAGTGCGGGCATGGCCTATGAGGCGCTGAACAACGCCGGTGCGCACGGGCGGCGGCTGATCGTCATCCTGAACGACAACGAGATGTCGATCGCGCCGCCGGTGGGGGCGATGTCGTCCTATCTCTCGGGTCTCTATGCCGCGACGCCCGCGCCGATGAAGGCGCTGGCCGAGGGGATGGAAGCTCTGATGCCGCCGCCGATGCGCGAGGGCGCGCGGCGGGCGCGCCAGCTTGTGACCGGGCAGGGGCTTTCGGGCACGCTCTTCGAGGAGCTTGGTTTCGACTACATGGGGCCGATTGACGGGCATGACATGGGGCAGCTTCTCTCGGCCTTGCGCACGGTCAAGACCAGGGCCGAGGGGCCGGTTCTGATCCATGCCTGCACCGTGAAGGGCAAGGGCTATGCGCCTGCCGAGCAAAGCTCGGACAAGTATCACGGGGTCTCGAAGTTCGACGTCGAGACCGGCGCGCAGGCGAAATCGAAGCCGAATGCGCCGAGTTACACGAGCGTTTTCGGCAAGACGCTGGCCGACGAGGCCTCGCGCGATCCGCGGATCGTGGCGGTGACTGCGGCGATGCCGTCGGGGACCGGCGTCAACATCATGGCCGAGCGGTTTCCGGCGCGCGTATTCGACGTGGGCATCGCCGAGCAGCATGGCGTGACCTTCGCCGCCGGCATGGCGGCGAGCGGGCTTCGGCCGTTCTGCGCGATCTACTCGACCTTCCTGCAGCGGGGTTACGACCAGGTGGTGCATGACGTGGCGCTGCAGGGTCTGCCGGTGCGTTTCGCCATCGACCGGGCAGGGCTTGTGGGGGCTGACGGGGCGACCCATGCGGGCGCCTTCGACGTTGGGTACCTGTGCAACCTCCCGGGCTTCACGGTGATGGCGGCGGCGGACGAGGCGGAGCTTGTTCACATGGTGGCAACGGCGGCGCAGCATGACAGCGGGCCGATCGCCTTCCGCTATCCGCGCGGCAACGGTGTGGGCGTGCAGATGCCCGAGCGGGGCGAGGTGCTGGAGATCGGCAAGGGCCGGGTTGTGCGCGAGGGCGCCGACCTGGCGATCCTGTCTTTCGGGGCGGGGCTGGCCGACGCGCTTGGGGCGGCGGAGTTGCTCGAGGCCGAGGGCATCGGCGTGACGGTGGCGGATGCGCGGTTTGCGAAGCCGCTGGATACCGGTTTGGTCGAGCGTCTTGCGCGCGAACACGGTGCGCTCATCACGCTGGAGCACGGGGCCGAGGGCGGTTTCGGTTCGATGGTGCTGCATCACCTGGCGCGGGCAGGCCTTCTGGATGGCGGACTGGCGATCCGGCCGATGACGCTGCCGGACCGGTTCATCCACCAGGCGAGCCCGGCGGAGATGTATGCCGATGCGGGCTTGACGGTGGGGGATATCTGCCGGACCGCGACCGCAATGCTGCGGCCCGATCGGAATGTGGTCGATTTCGGGGCACGCGCCTGAGGGCGATGGCGCCGGCTTTGCCGCCTCACACTCCCCCAGAGTATTTGCGGGCCGATGATCCGGGTGGATCAGGCTGAAGCGTCGGTTCCGAAGATTTTTGCGCCGTGCTCGTCGAGGTAGATCCTGAGCCAGGGCGTGAAGCGCGCCGGGAAGCGCGCGACCATCTGCGTCAGTTCGCGCCAGGTGACCCAGCGGGTTTCCATCACTTCGTCGGGGTTTGGCGCGATGGCGAGATCAGCCGGCGCTTCCGCGGTGAAGAGATCGACCAGTTCGTGTTCGATCAGACCTTTGCCGACGTCGGCGCGGTACTCGATCCGGTCGCGGTGAACCGGGGTCAGGCCGGTGATCCCCAGTTCCTCGTCCAGCCGGCGCAGTGCGCAATCCAGCGGGCTTTCGTCCCACTCGGGGTGCGTGCAGCAGGTGTTCGCCCAGAGACCGGGCGTGTGGTACTTGCCCATCGCGCGGCGCTGGATCAGCACCTTGTCGCCGGACATGACGAAGACCGAAACCGCCTTGTGCCGGAGACCGCGCTGATGCGCCTCCAGCTTCTCGACGGGGGTCAACTGACCGTCGACCCAGGTGGGGATCATGATCGTCATGTGTATTCCGGGCGCACCAGGCCGGTGAGATGCGCGATGTTCTTGAAGCCGATCCTGATATGGGCGAGCGGGCGCGAGCGCACAAGCTTCTTGTTCATGTAGGCCTCGAAGGTGAGGCGCTGCACGTCGACGTCGTGGCAGAGCGAGACGAAGCGTTCGCGGCGTTCGTCGGACTTGTAATAGGCGTCCTGCATCGAGCGGAGGACGCGGAAGACCATCTTGTGCTCGCCCATGAAGAGCTTGCGGGCGAGTTTCAGGTCGGAGACGCGGCCCGAGGCAAGGCAGGCGGCGGCGGCGGTGGCGGCGACGCGCCCGCCCATCATGGCGTAGTAGATGCCCTCGCCCGAGGAGGGGGCGACCACGCCGGCGGCATCACCAGCGAGCACGAGGTCCTTGCCGTTGTCCCAGCGGTCCATCGGGCGGAGCGGGATCGGCGCGCCTTCCTTGCGTAAGGTTTCGCAGTTTTCGAGGCCCGAGGCGCGGCGTAGGGCGGCGGTGGCGTCCTTCAGCGAAACGTCCGGGTTCTCGGTTCCCATGCCGACGCTTGTTGTGGAGCCGTGCGGGAAGACCCAGCCGTAGAAGTCGGGCGAGATCGCGCCGTCATAGACCACGTCGCAGCGCATCGGGTCGTAGACGTCGTTCTTCGGCGGGGCCGCGATGATCTCGTGATAGGCGAAGACCAGGGGCACCTTGTCGGCGTCCTTCACCTCGCCAAGCGCGACGCGGGACTTGGCGCCGTCCGCGCCGATGATGAGCCTGGTCGAGAGCGCCTTTTCCTCGCCCGTGGCCTTCTCGCGGAAGATCACGCGGGTGTCGCCATCGCGCTCGATCCTGAGGAAGGTGCCTTCGTGGTAATCGGCCCCGGCCTTCACGGCGCGGTCGCGCAGGAAGGGGTCGAAATCCTTGCGGTCGACCATGCCGACGAAGCCGTTCTCGATCGGGATGTCCACCTTGCGGCCGGTGGGCGAGATCATACGGGCGGTGTTCACCTTGGTCAGAAGCTGGTCTTCGCCGATGTCGAAGTCCTGCATCAGGCGGGGTGGGATCGCGCCTCCGCAGGGTTTGATCCGGCCTGCACGGTCGATCATCGCCACGCGCACGCCGCTTCTGGCGAGGTCTTCGGCGGCAGTTGCCCCGGCGGGGCCGCCACCGACCACTATGACGTCATAATCCATCATTCACTCCCCCGGTTGCATCATCGGTGCGGGTTTAAGGAGCCGGAGCGCGACCAGCGCGGCGGCAAGGAAAAGAACGGCCTCGAGCCCGAAGACGAGGCCATAGGCGGCGCTGTCGGAGAAGGCGAGGCGGGCAAGGTCGAGCGTTCCGGTAGCCACCAGCCCGGCGAGACCGGCGGCGATGGCCTGGGCCGCGCCGAAGACACCCATGCGGGTGCCGGTGGAGCCGGCGCGCTCGGCGGCCAACCGCATCATCGAGCCTATGGCGCCGACGACGAAGAGGCCGTTGCCGAAGCCGAGGATGACGGTGAAGGGCACGAGCGCCGCGCCTGCTCCGAGGCCCATGAGGCCGAGCGCCGAGATCACGCAGCCCAGCACTGCCCAGCCGCGCAGAGACCCGAGGCGGAACGTCGAGAGCGCGCCCGCGGCGATCATGCCTGCGAGTGCCGCGCCATCTTTGCCGCCGGAGAGCCTGGTCGAGGCATCGGGTGTCAGGCCGTGGATGTGCCCGGCAAAGGGTTCGAGTACCAGTTCGCTGAGGTAGAAGGCGAAGATCGACAGGAACACGAAGCCTGTGAAGGCGCGCGCCGCCGGATCGGCCCAGGTGGCACGGAGAGCGGGGCCCAGCGAGGGTTCGTCGGGTTGCGGCACGCTGCCGAGGCGGCGCTCGATGCCCCAGGTGCCAAGCATCGCGATGACGAGCGCGATTGCGGCAACCACGGGGACGACCAGCATCAGGCGGTCGGGCGAGTAGGGTTTCAGCGCGATGCCGGTGCCGATCGAGGCGATGATGGCGCCGGCGATCAGCGTCAGCCAGGCGATGGTCGCGGCGGCGCCCTTGCGGCTGTCGGGGGCGGCGGTGGCGAGGAGGGCGAGGAAGCTGGTGCCCGCCGCGCCGATTCCGAAGCCGATGGCCATGTAGGCGAGCGTCCAGACGGCGATGGCGACGCCGGTGGACGGCGCAAAGGCGATGGCCCAGGCGGTTGCGACCAGGCCGAGGCCGACGCAGGCGATGCCTCCGTGGATGAATGGTGTGCGCCCGCCCATTGCGTCGGACCGGTGCCCCCAGACAGGTCGGGTGATCTGGACGGCGTAGTGAAGGGCCACGAGAAGGCCCGGCAAGAGCGCGGGAAGCGCAAGCTCGACGGTCATCAGGCGGTTGAAGAGATTGACGGGAAGTGCGGCGAGCCCGCCTATTGCGGCGTTGACGAGGCAGAGCCTCAGGATGCCGCCCCAGCCCAGTGTCATGACAGGCCGCGGATGGCGAAAGCGGCGATCATCATGCCGCTGATGTAAAGGAGAACGCCGGTGCCGTTGTACCAGGGCGCGCGGGCCTTGGGGTCTTTCAGCATTACGCGCATGGCCATGCCCTGGCCGATGAGGACAGCCGTGACGCCAAGTGCATGAAGGGGTTTGCCCCAGGTCAAGAGGAGCGCGATGACGGCCACTTGAGGCACTGCCATGACCCAGCATGCCATGCGGGCGGCGCGTTCGGGGCCGAGGGTGACGGGGAGCGAGTTGACGCCGGTCTGGCGGTCGCCCTCAAGCGCCTTGAAGTCGTTCAGCGTCATGATGCCGTGCGCCCCGATGCCGTAAAGCAGGGCGATGACAACCACCTGCCATGCAGGCGCGCCGGCCGAGAGAACGGCGGCGCCGGTGAACCAGGGGAGGCTTTCGTAGCTGAGGCCGACGAGACCCGGGCCGAGGATGCCGGATTTCTTGAGGCGGACCGGCTCGGCGGAATAGGCCCAGGCGGCGAGGACGCCGAGGACGGTCGCGCCGAACCCCCAGGGGCCAAGCTGCCAGCCGATGGCCAGCGACAGGATCGACATGGCCAGGGCAATCCAAAGACCCCAGCGGCCGGGGATGCGGCCCGACGGGATCGGGCGGTTCGGTTCATTGATGGCGTCCACATGCCGGTCGCACCAGTCGTTGGCCGCCTGGCTCATGCCGCAGACGACGGGTCCGGCGAGGATTACGCCCAGCAAAACAAGGCTCCATTGACCCTGGGGCGCGGTTCCTGCCGAGACGCAGCCGCAGAGATAGGCCCACATCGGAGGGAACCATGTGACCGGCTTGATGAGCGTCAGCATGGCACCCGGATCGGGCAGGTTTCGCGCTTGTAATTCCGTTGAGACGGGCATGTGTCAACTTTACATGACATACCGAGTCGCGCAAGGAAAACGACAGGTTTTCGCAAGGTTCGGCGGTATGTAAGTGCATGGGATCATGCCGCGGTTAACGCGCTGAAATGCGAGATAATTCCAAATGACGCCACGTCGGTATCGCGTCGCTGCCGGTTCCGTCACGGAGGAACGGAAACCCGGATCCTGGTGGCGGCCTTGGCGGAAGTCCCCACTTTTCGATTGTGCGCCAAGCCCGGTGTCTGCATCATCGCAGGCGGGAGGCCTGATATGCCGAAATCGGGAGTTCGAGTCGCCGGTTTCCTTGTTCGCTGGATCAGTCTTGCTGGACTGGCCTTTGCCGTTTTCACGTTCATCAACAATGCCCAGTTCTGGCTTAGGTCAGCATCCAGTATGGGGACGGTCATCGGCGAAGCCTCGTCGATGTCCACCAGCATACGAGGCGGAAGGACAATCGGAACCAGCGTATCTTTTGCCCCGAAGGTCAGCTTTCAGACGGCGACGGGTGAAACTGTGTCGTTCCTGTCGGATGTCGGCTATGGAGAGTTGCTCAAGTACAAGCGCGGGGAAGAGATCCCGGTGCTCTATCTGCCGGGCGATCCGGAAACCGCGAAGGTGAATTCCTTCTTCCAGATGTTCGTGCTGCCGGTGATCCTATTTGGGTTCTGTGCCGTTTTCTGGGGGATCGGAATCGTAATGCGTGCGATGACGGAGGATACGCCGAAGGAGCGCCGAAAAAGCCGTCCCTGAAGTCATCGTGGGGTCCGGCAATAGCCGCGGTGGCTTGCCTAGTCGGCGTCCTCGCGTTTGAGAAGCCCGTACTTGCGGAGCTTGACGTAGAGGCTCTGGCGCGAGAGGCCCAGCATCTCGGCGGCAGCGGCGCGGTTGTTGCGTGTCAGTTCAACGGCGGTTTCGATGCACATGCGCTCGATCACCTCGTTGGTTTCGGCCACGATTTCCTTCAGTGGCGCCGAACCGACGAGTTCAACGACATTGTGGCTGGAGTTGTCTGCGACGCCACTGCCCTTTGCCGTGCTGCGGATGGTTTCGGCCCGGCTGGCGTCGCGCACGATGAAACCGACCGTCGGGCGGTCGCGATCGTTGATGTAGACAACCGAGATCTCGACCGAGGCGCGCGCGCCAAACTCGTTCGCAAGCTTCGTCGCGTAGACCCGCATGTGACCCGAGCGGATCGCGTTCTCGAGCATCACGCTGAGGTCGATCTGCCCGCGTTGCAGAAACTCGGAAAGGGAATGCGACTTTACATCCGACAGGCTGGGGACATCGGCGATCTCGAGAAACGCCTCGTTCACGTCCTGGACGACGCCGCGTGTATCGGTCAGCACGATGGCATCCGTGCTCTTCTGGAACAACCCGCCGAGAGAATCGAGTAAACGCTCGTCGCCCTTGGAATAGGCACTTTCCGACTGCATACGACAGATGATCAGGCGCTCGCCAGCAGCACGGAATACGGTCGGGGTCAGCAACACCTCGCGCCGGGTGCGCGCTGTCTGGGCCTCGATCTCGTTCTCGAAATCCGACGCGGCGAGCGAGACGAGTTTTTCGACGAACTCTCCGCGTCTGCGATGGGTGAATTCCTGCGCCAGAGGTGCGCCGATCAACTCGTCACGCTCGGCCCCGAGAAGCCTGGCGGCGGCGGCATTTACGTCACGGATGCGCCCATCGGAGGCGGAAGCGAAAACGAAGGCGTCGCTTGTCGCGGCCATGAGCATACGGTAGCGCGCATCGTATTCGCGTCGCTCCTCGTAGCCACGTTCCAGCGCGAACTGCGCCTGGATGAGCTGTTCCTGTGTCTCGGCCACAAGCCGCAGATCATGCCCGAGCATCAGAACGGACGCGTCAGGGCCGACAGTGTGGAAAGAATAGCGGACGGGGTATTGCCACTCGGTATGGTCGGTGTGGTTCAATTCGACCGGCCGGGTGATCTGTTTCATCTTGCTGACGTTCTTCAGCGCGGTTTCGAACTTCGAGATGCTTTCCCGAGTGAGGAAATCTTGCATCGGGCGACCGGCCCAGTGGCTGATGCGTGCATGTTCCTGTGTCTCGTCATCAACGAGAATGGACCGCACCACGCCTTCGGACGACACAACGAAGGCTAGGTCGCATGCGGCGGCCAGAATCCCCGTCAGGTATTCCGGTTCGATGACCGGCATCGGGCCCTTCGCCCAATTGGCGGCGCGACCGACGGTCATTCCGCCACCCGCCGGTCAAGATCGTCGCCCGCAATTGCGTCCAAGGCTTCGTCTATGTCGTTGGTCGTCAAGTCTGCGCCTGTCGAGGGTCTTTTTCTTTTGTCTTCAGCAATCGCCGACCCGCCGAGAACGATTAGTGTGCCAAGCCTTGCCTTGCGAACTTCTCTAATAGCTCGGGCGGCGGATTCAAGCGCCTGCCATGTCGAAACCGAGATGAGTACGGCGTCGTAGCGATCCCTGGAAATTCGGTCACACAGAGAACGGTCCGTGGCATTTGAAAGCAACTGAACAGAGTGACCGCGGCGGCGAAGCTGGTCGGACAGCACTGCCGGTCCGATGATATGATCTTCGCGGTCCATCGTCACCAGAAGGAGAGACCGCGCGGCACTTCCTGGATGCAGATTGTCCCACTCGCGGCCCATCGCCTTGCAAAGATCGAAAAGCCTTGCGCCTGCGACACTCACCTTGGCGAAGGTGAGGCGGTCGTTCACCCAATCGTCACCGATCATGCGGGCAACAGCGGGGATACAGTGATCAACGATGTCGGTGTGCGATATCCTGAGCGCCGTGAGGTCTTCGCTGAGCCGGCTGGGGTCGAAGCCCTTGGGATCGAGAATCGCCGCATTCAGTATACTGGCGCCGAAGTTGATCCTGCGGTGGCGCCGCTGGTGTGGTGTCGCGTTGATCTTGAGAATTACCGAGTGGGCAAGTCCATCGACCAGCGATCCACTTCCCGACAGAAGCGTGCGGTTGCCATGTATTGCCGCCATCAGCACCACCATTGAGGCCACGCGCGTGACAGGTACATCCTGTCAACGATCTTCCGTGTCCGGCCTCAGTGTCAGTCATGCCAGAGAGATTGTCAAAGAGATTAGACAGTGGGCCTGCCTCGCAGCCTGTCCAAGTTCTGCGTGGATGCTGAATAGCCAAGTATTTCTAAAGATTTAGCGAAAGACTAGTTCCGCTTCCGCGCCCGCCAAGTGTCAACCTCCTTTCTGTAAGTTTAGATTGACACTTTTCGGAATTCACCCTTACGCTTGAACTTGAGGAAGACAGAGGAGTCGGTATGAGCCGGAGCGATCCTGCCCGGGGGGACTCTCCCAGTTTGTATACGCCAGAACAGCGCGCACGTCGCGACAGTTCGATCTGGACTGTCGTACAGGGCGTTCTCGCGCCGGTGCAATTTCTTGTCTTTCTCGTCTCGCTGGCGCTCGTCCTTCGCTATCTTCTGACCGGCTCCGGCTACGAGGCGGCAACGCTTTCCGTGCTGGTGAAAACTGGTGTTCTCTTCCTCATCATGGTGACCGGTGCGGTCTGGGAAAAGGTCGTTTTCGGGCAGTATCTTCTGGCCCCCGCGTTCTTCTGGGAGGACGTCGTCAGCTTCTTCGTGATCGCTCTGCATACGCTCTATGTCGTTGTTCTTCTGAACAACTTTCTTTCACCTGTCGGCCAGATGGCAGTCGCGCTTGCCGCCTATCTCCTCTACGTCGTGAACGCGGCGCAGTTCCTCCTCAAGCTCAGGCAGGCGCGGGTTCAGGCGGGGGTTCCGGCATGAACGCGCCAAGCCCCAATCCGACCGGTTGCCGGGACGCGCCGCTCTTGAAGGAGCGGGGTCAGCGCGAGGTCTTCTGCGGGCTGACGGCGATCGTCTGGCTGCATCGGAAGATGCCGGATGCGTTCTTCCTCGTCGTCGGTTCGCGGACCTGCGCGCACCTGCTTCAGAGCGCGGCGGGAGTGATGATTTTCGCCCAGCCGAGATTCGGAACGGCGATTCTCGAGGAGACCGACCTGGCGGGGATGGCGGATGCGCAGGTGGAGCTTGATCGCGAGGTCGAGCGGCTTCTGTCACGGCGGCCTGACATCCGGCGGCTGTTCCTGGTGGGCTCCTGCCCGTCCGAAGTCATCAAGCTCGACCTTGAAAAGGCCGCCGAGCGGTTGAGCGGAAAACACGGGCCGCACGTCAATGTCGTGAACTTCTCGGGCAGCGGAATCGAGACGACGTTTACCGAGGGCGAGGATGCCTGCCTTGCGGCAATGGTGCCCGACCTGCCGGGGACAGAGGCGCGTCAGCTTGTGGTCGCCGGGGCTTTGCCGGATGTGGTCGAAGACCAGATGCTGGGTCTGCTGGAGGGTCTTGGCATCGGGCCTGTCGCGGTCTTGCCGACGGCGAGTGCCGACAACCCGGTGGCGGTGGGGCCCAACACTGTCTTTGCGCTGACCCAGCCATTTCTGGGCGACACCCATGCCGCACTGATCCGGCGCGGCGCACGGCATATCTCGGCGCCCTTCCCGTTCGGCGAGGAAGGGACGACGGCGTGGTTGCGGGCCATTGCGCATGAGTTTGATGTCTCGGAGGAGAGGTTCCGCGAAGTGACTGACGCGCCGCGCGACAGGGCGCGGCGGGCGATTGCCCAGGCCGGAGCGCCTTTGAACGGCAAGTCGGCGTTCTTCTTCCCGGACAGCCAGTTGGAAATTCCTCTGGCACGCTTCCTCACGCGGGAATGCGGAATGACGGCGCTGGAAGTGGGTCAACCCTATGTTCACCGCGATGTCGTGGGGCCGGACATGGATCTGCTGCCGGCCGGGCCGGTGCTGTCCGAGGGCCAGGACGTGGACAAGCAGCTGGACCGGGCGCGCGCCGCGCGGGCCGATCTCACGGTCTGCGGCCTGGGTCTGGCCAATCCGCTGGAGGCGGAAGGGCTGACGACCAAGTGGGCCATCGAACTGGTGTTCTCGCCGATCCATTTCTACGAGCAGGCGGGCGACCTGGCCGGGCTTTTCGCGCGGCCGATCCGGCGGCGGGCGCTGTTGAAGGTGGCCGTGGAATGAAGCTCTCCGTCTGGACATATGAAGGGCCGCCGCATGTGGGCGCAATGCGCGTCGCCACCGCGATGAAGGGTCTGCACTATGTCTTGCATGCGCCGCAGGGCGATACCTATGCCGATCTGCTGTTCACCATGATCGAGCGGCGGGATCGCCGGCCGCCGGTGACCTATACGACCTTCCAGGCGCGAGACCTTGGGGCGGATACGGCGAACTTGTTCAAGACCGCCTGCCGCGAGGCCTATGAACGGTTCAAGCCGGAAGCGATCATCGTGGGCGCCTCCTGCACCGCCGAGCTGATCCAGGACGATCCGGGCGGCATGGCAGAGACGATGGGGCTGGGGGTGCCGGTCATTCCGCTGGAACTGCCGAGTTACCAGCGGAAGGAAAACTTCGGGGCGGACGAGACTTTCTTCCAGATCGTGCGGCACCTCGCGAAGCCGGTCGAGCGGACCGCACGCGTCACCTGCAACCTGATCGGGCCGACTGCGCTGGGCTTCCGGCACCGGGATGACATCACGGAACTGACGGGTCTGTTGATGGAGATGGGCATCGAGGTGAATGTCTGTGCGCCCTACGGCGCGACGCCTTCGGACATTGCCCGGCTGGGAGCGGCGCATTTCAATATCTGCATGTACCCCGAGACCGGCGAGGCCGCCTGCCGCTGGATGGAGCGGGAGCTGGGCCAGCCCTTCACGAAGGTGGTGCCGATCGGCGTCGGTGCGACACGGGATTTCCTTAGGGAAGTTTCGGAGATTACCGGGATGGTCGCGAAGATCGACGAGACGCGGCTTCGCCTCCCCTGGTATTCGGCCAGCGTGGATTCAACCTATCTGACCGGCAAGCGGGTGTTCCTGTTCGGTGACGGCACGCACGTCGCCACCGCCGCTCGGATCGCGCGGGACGAGATGGGTTTCGAGGTCGTGGGCCTTGGCTGCTACAACCGCGAACAGGCGCGGATGATCCGGAAGCTGGCGAAGGAGTACGGGGTCGAGGCGCTGGTCACCGACGATTACCTGGACGTCGAGGCCGAGATCGAGCGGCTGGCGCCGGAGATGATCCTGGGCACCCAGATGGAGCGGCATATCGGCAAGCGTCTGGGCATCCCCTGCGCGGTCATTTCCGCCCCCGTTCATGTGCAGGATTTTCCGGCGCGGTACTCGCCCCAGATGGGGATCGAGGGCGCGAACGTCATCTTCGATACCTGGGTGCACCCTCTGGTCATGGGGCTGGAGGAGCATCTGCTGCACATGTTCCGCGAGGACTTCGAGTTCCACGACGAAGCGGGCGCCTCGCATCATGGGGCCAAGGCGGTTTCGCCCGCTGGCGCGGGCGACCCGTCGGGGGCTTTGCCCCCGGACCCCCAGGATATTTCGGGACCGATGAATGCGGAGGTGATCTGGCTGGCGGATGCGGAGCGCGAGTTGAAGCGGGTGCCGTTCTTCGTGCGCGGCAAGGCGCGGCGGAATACCGAGGCGTTTGCGAGCGAGCGGGGGCTGGCGGAGATCAGCGTCGATACACTTTACGAAGCGAAGGCTCATTTTGCGCGATGAGACCGGCATAACCGGCCCGATGGCGGGCTATCGCGTGGCGATCGTCACGCTGGATGCACATGCTGCGGGGCCGGTGGAGCGGGCTTCCGAGAGGCTGCAAAGGGATTTTCCTGGTCTGTCGGTGCAGGTTTTCGCGGCCGCCGAGTGGGGCGAGAGCCCCGACAAGCTGGTGGCGGCGACCGACGCGGTGGCGACCGCAGACATTGTCGTGACGTCGCTTCTGTTTCTCGAGGAGCATGTCCGTCGCATCCTGCCCGCGCTGGAAGCGCGGCGGCCGGATTGCGATGCGATGGTCGGGATCATCTCGGACGCGGCGATCGTGAAAACGACGCGAATGGGGACGCTAGACATGGGCGCGCCGTCCTCGGGGACGATGGGGTTCCTGAAGCGGCTGCGCGGATCGTCCAAGCCCTCGACCGAGAGCGGTGCCAAGAAGATGCGGCTTCTTCGGCGGTTGCCGAAGATCCTGCGATTCATTCCGGGCAAGGCGCAGGATCTGCGGGCCTGGTTCCTGACGATGCAGTACTGGCTCGCCTCGTCTGATGAGAATGTCGAGAACATGATCCGGCACCTGATCTCGCGCTATGCCAGCGAAAAGGCGTGGCAGGGAGCGGCGGTGGCGGCGCCGCAGGAATATCCCGATGTCGGGCTCTATCATCCCGATCTGAAGGAGCGCATCACGACGGAACCGGGCGCGTTGCCGAAGCCGAAGGCGGTGCAGGCGACCGTGGGGCTGCTGCTGATGCGGTCTTATGTGCTGAGTGCCGATACCGCGCATTACGATGGAGTGATCCGGGCCTTCGAGGCGAAGGGCATGGCCGTTGTCCCGGCCTTCGCGGGCGGGCTGGACGGGCGCCCGGCGATCGACGGGTATTTCAAGGGCGCCGGTATCGACGCGCTGGTGTCGCTGACCGGGTTCAGCCTTGTGGGCGGGCCGGCGTATAACGACAGCGAGGCGGCGATCGAGGTGCTGCGGGGGCTGGATATGCCTTACGTCGCGGCGCATCCGCTGGAGTTCCAGACACTGGGGCAATGGGCCGAGAGCGGCCAGGGGCTTGGGCCGATCGAGACGACGATGCTGATCGCGCTGCCGGAACTGGACGGTGCGGCGAGCCCGACGGTGTTCGGCGGTCGGCATGGGGCCGACGAGTGCTCGGGCTGTGCGCATCGCTGCAAGGCGAGTGGCACCGCGAAGTCGATGGCGCCCTGCTTCGAGCGGATCGAGGTGCTGGCGGAGAAGACCCTGCGCCTGGCGCGGCTGAGGCGTCAGACGGTGGCGGAGCGGAAGGTCGGTATCGTCCTCTTCGGGTTTCCGCCGAATGCGGGGGCTGCCGGGACAGCGGCTTACCTCAATGTTTTCGCGTCTCTTTTCAATACCTTGAAGGCGATGAAGGCCGAGGGCTACACGGTCGATGTGCCGGAGACCGTCGACGATTTGCGTGCCGCGGTGCTGGGCGGGAATAGTGCCCAGTACGGTCAGGATGCGAATGTCGCGGCGCATGTCGGCGCCGAGGCGATTGTCGGCGGGACGCCCTGGCTGGAGGAGATCGAGGCGGCCTGGGGGCCGGCGCCGGGCCGGGTGCAGTCGGATGGCCGGGGGGTCTTCGTTCTGGGCCAGCAGTTCGGTAATGTCTTTGTCGGGCTTCAGCCGGCCTTCGGTTACGAGGGCGATCCGATGCGGCTTCTGTTCGAGAAGGGCTTTGCGCCGACCCACGCCTTTGCGCAGTTCTATCTCTGGCTTCGGAACGTCTTCGGGGCGGATGCTTTGCTGCATTTCGGGATGCACGGCGCGCTGGAATTCATGCCTGGCAAGCAGGCGGGGCTGGGGGCCAGGGACTGGCCGGACCGGCTGATCGGCGAGATGCCGAATGTCTATCTTTATGCAGCGAACAACCCGTCGGAGGCGACGCTGGCGAAGCGGCGCTCGAACGCGGTGACGATTTCGCACCTGACGCCGCCGCTGGCGACGGCCGGGCTTTACAAGGGGCTGGCGGAGTTGAAAGACAGCCTGACGCGGTGGCGCGGGCAGGCGCCGGACGCCGGGGAGCGGGGCGAGCTTGAGGCGCTGATCGCGGAGCAGGCGGAAGCGGTGGACCTGGGCGGAGTGTCGCCGGAGGCGCTTTGGCTGAAGCTCCTGGAGACCGAGGATGCGCTGGTGCCGGACGGGCTGCACATTGTCGGTGCCGGGCTGACCAACGATCAGAAGGCGGAGTATCTTGCCGTCATCGGCCATGCGGACGAGGAGACCAAGGCGCGGGTTGCGGCGGCTTTGGAGGACGGCACGGAAATTCCGGCGATCCTGAACGCGCTTTCCGGTCGGTTTACCGCGCCGGTGCCGGGGGGCGACCTGATCCGGAATCCGGATATCCTGCCCACGGGGCGCAACATCCATGCCTTCGACCCGTTCCGGATGCCGACCGAATACGCGGTACGCGAGGGGCGTCGGCAGGCGGAGATGCTGTTGGAGACTCACAAGACGCTGCCGCAGAGCGTGGCGCTGGTGCTTTGGGGCTCGGACAATATCAAGACGGATGGCGGGCCGATCGGACAGGCGCTGGCGCTGATCGGGGCGGTGCCGCGGTTCGACAGTTTCGGGCGGCTCTCGGGGGCGGATTTGATCCCGCTCGAGGAGCTTGGGCGGCCGCGCATCGACGTGGTGATGACGCTCTCGGGCATCTTCCGCGATCTCTTGCCCTTGCAGACGCGGCTTCTGGCCGACGCGGCCTTGCAGGCGGCGGAGGCGGACGAACCGTTGGAGATGAATTTCGTGCGCACTCATGCGCTGGCCTATGTCGAGAAGACGGGCGCGACGATGCAGGAGGCGGCGCTGCGCGTATTTTCGAACGCGGAGGGCGCCTATGGGTCGAATGTGAACCAGTTGGTCGACAGCTCGGCTTTCGGTGACGAGGACGAACTGGCGGATGCCTACCAGGCGCGGAAGAGTTTTGCCTATGGCACCGATGGTAAGGCGGCGCAGAACGCCGATCTCTTGCAGGAGACGCTCAGGACGGTCGAGGTGGCCTATCAGAACCTCGAATCGGTCGAGCTCGGTGTCACCACGGTTGACCATTATTTCGACACGTTGGGCGGGATTTCCCGCGCCGTGAAGCGTGCGCGCGGCGGCGATGAGGCGGCGGTTTACATCAGCGATCAGACGCGGGGATCGGGGCGCATCCGGACGCTGGCTGATCAGGTGGCGCTGGAGACGCGCTCGCGGTCGTTGAACCCGCGTTTCTACGAGCCGCTTCTGAGCCATGGTGCCGAAGGCGTGCGGCAGATCGAGGCGCATCTGACCAACACGCTGGGCTGGTCGGCGACGACCGGGGCTGTTGAACCTTGGGTCTATCAGCGGCTGTCCGAGACCTTCGTGCTGGACGAAGAGATGCGCCAGCGCATCGCTGACCTGAACCCGTTGGCGTCGAGCCGAATGGCGAACCGGCTTTTGGAGGCCTCGGACCGGGCCTATTGGGCGCCGGATGCAGAGACGCTGGCGGCGTTGCAGGACGCGGCGGACGCGTTGGAAGACCGGGTCGAGGGGGTAGCCGCCGAATGACGATGGCTCGCACATACACACAGCGTCGGAGCGAGGGGCCAGCCCCTCGCGCTCCCCGGCGTATTTTTGAAAAGATGAAAAGAGAGGTGCTCCCATGAGCCCACGCGACGATATTCCAAGCCTGAAGGGCCAGGACGGCGAGGGGTCGGTGCAGGTGCACCAGGACCCCGCGATGAAGATCGAGGGGGCGAAGGTGTTCTCGGTCTACGGCAAGGGCGGGATCGGGAAGTCGACGACCTCGTCGAACCTGTCCGCCGCGTTTGCGACGATGGGCAAGCGGGTGCTGCAGATCGGGTGCGATCCGAAGCATGACTCGACGTTCACGCTGACCGGGCATCTGCAGCCCACCGTGATCGACATTCTGAAGGAGGTCGATTTCCACCCCGAGGAGTTGCGACCGGAGGACTTCATGACCGAGGGCTACGGCGGGGTCATGTGCGTCGAGGCGGGTGGACCGCCTGCCGGCACGGGCTGCGGCGGCTATGTCGTTGGTCAGACCGTGAAGCTTCTCAAGCAGCATCACATGCTGGAAGACACCGATGTGGTGATCTTCGATGTTCTTGGCGACGTGGTGTGCGGCGGGTTTGCCGCGCCTTTGCAGCACGCCGACCGGGCGGTGATCGTCACCGCCAACGATTTCGACAGCATCTATGCGATGAACCGGATCATCGCCGCCGTGCAGGCCAAGAGTGCCAACTACAAGGTGCGGCTGGCGGGCTGTGTGGCGAACCGGTCGAAAGATACCAACGAGGTGGATCGCTATTGCGGTGTGGTGGGCTTCAAGCGGATTGCGCACATGCCGGATGTCGATGCCATCCGGCGGTCGCGGCTGAAGAAGAAGACGCTTTTCGAGATGGACGACGACGAGGACATCGTGCGGTGCCGGGCGGAATACGTGCGGCTGGCGGAGACGCTTTACGCGGGGACCGATCCGCTGGCGCCGGCACCGATGGAGGACCGGGACATCTTTGAGTTGCTGGGGTTCGATTGATGGTGACCTTCGCGACCACGTCTGAACGGAGGCGCCGGTGACCTACGAAGCCACCCGCGCGCGGGTCGAGACCTATTTCGACCGCACCGCCACCCGGACCTGGGAGCGGCTGACGTCGGATGCGCCGGTCTCGAAGATCCGCGAGACGGTTCGGGCGGGGCGCGACGAGATGCGGGCGCTGATGCTCTCGCGCCTGCCAGACGATCTGCGTGGCGCGAGGGTGCTGGATGCGGGCTGCGGGACCGGGGCGATGAGCGCCGAGTTGGCCGCGCGCGGGGCCTATGTGACCGGCGTGGATGTCTCGCCGCAACTGGTTGGGATTGCCGAGCGGCGGCTGGCGCCCGAGTTGCGCGGGCTGGTCCGGTTCGAGGCGGGCGACATGCTGGACAAGGCACATGGCTCGTTCGATTTCGTGTTGGCGATGGACAGCCTGATCTACTACGGGCCGCGCGACATCCGCGATGCGGTCGACCGTCTGGGCAGTCGGGCGCGCGAGGCGGTGGTCTTTACCGTCGCGCCGAAGACGCCGCTTCTCATGGCGATGTGGTACGCGGGCAAGGTCTTCCCGCGGTCCGACCGCTCGCCGGTGATGGTGCCGCATGGGCCGGCTCGACTGGCACGCGATACCGGCGGTCAGCGGCTGGGGCGGATTTCCCGGGGGTTCTATATCTCGGAAGCGGTGGAGGTGCGCAGATGATCCTCTCCCGCGGAATGCTGAAGCAGTTGAGCCTGAGGGTGCTTCCTTTCGCCGATGCGGCGAGCGAGGCCTTGCCGTTGGGCCAGCTTCTGCGGTTGTCGTTGTTCCAGGTGTCGGTTGGCATGGCCTCGGTCATGCTCCTGGGCACGCTGAACCGGGTGATGATCGTGGAGTTGAGCGTTCCGGCGATGATCGTTGCCGTGATGATAGCGCTGCCCGTGCTGATCGCGCCGTTCCGGGCGCTTCTTGGCTTCCGGTCCGACACCTACCGGAGCGCGATCGGCTGGAAGCGAATTCCCTATCTCTGGTTCGGGTCGCTCTGGCAGATGGGCGGGCTGGCGGTGATGCCATTCGCGCTTCTGGTTCTGGGGGGCGATCCGGTGCACGAGGTGCCGTTCGCGGGCGAGGTGCTGGCGGCGCTCGCGTTTCTGATGACGGGGCTGGGTCTGCACATGACGCAGACCGCGGGCCTTGCACTTGCCGCCGACCGGGCGACCGAGGAGACGCGGCCGCGCGTCGTGGCGCTGCTTTACGTCATGTTCCTGTTGGGCATGGGCGTCAGCGCCTTGCTGATCGGCTGGCTGCTGCGTGATTTCGAGCCGCTGCTGCTGGTGCGCGTGGTGCAGGGGGCAGCGCTGACGGGGCTGCTTCTGAACCTGATCGCGCTTTGGAAGCAGGAGCATGTCGCGCCGATGTCGAAGGCCGAGCGCGAGGCGCCGCGTCCGGTGTTCCGCGATGCCTGGTCCGACCTGATGTCGGGTGGCAAGGCGGGACGGCTTCTGGTCGTCGTGTTTTTCGGAACGATGGCGTTCAACATGCAGGACGTGCTGCTGGAGCCATATGGCGGCGAGGTGCTGGGGCTGTCGGTCTCGGCCACCACGTTGTTGACGGCGATCTGGGCCGTGGGCGCGCTGGCCGGGTTCGCAATGGCGGCGAAACGACTGGCGGGCGGCGCCAGCCCCTACCGCATGGCGGCGACGGGATGCCTGGCCGGGTTGGCGGCGTTCAGCGCTGTGATCTTTTCGGCGCCGATGCAGTCGCCGGTGCTGTTCTACATTGGCGCGTCGCTGATCGGTTTCGGCGGCGGTTTGTTCGCGGTGGCGACGCTGACGGCGGCGATGACCTTGCCCGCTGCGCATATGCGGGGCCTGGCGCTTGGTGCCTGGGGCGCAGCGCAGGCTACGGCTGCCGGTCTATCCATCGCTGTCGGCGGCACTGTCCGCGATGTCGTCAACCATCACGCGCTCGCCGGGAACTGGGGCGAGGCGCTGATTTCACCGGCGACCGGCTACTCGGTCGTCTATCACACCGAGATCGGACTGATCTTCCTCACCCTCATCGCGCTGGGACCACTCGTTGCCCGTTCCCACGCTTCACCCCGTACGGGACGGATCGGCCTTGCCGATTTTCCGACCTGAAGGCTTCACTGAAAGGACCTGACCCATGGTGGAAGCATTTACCGGCAACCTGGACCTCGCCAGTTTAACCCTCTGGCTTTTCTGGATTTTCTTCGCGCTTCTCATCTACTACCTGCAGCGTGAAAACATGCGCGAGGGCTATCCCCTCGAAGATGATGAGGGCAATGTCTCGGCCAACCAGGGCATGTTCCCGGTGCCGGACGACAAGACTTTCATCCTGCCGCATGGCAAGGGCACGCTGAGCCTGCCATCCGGGCAGAAGGCCGAGCGGAGCGACCTGGCGCTGGCGCGCACCAACGCGTCGAACGGGTTTCCCTTCGAGCCTACGGGCGATCCGATGGCAGACGGCGTGGGCCCGGCAAGCTGGGTGATCCGCGAGGACGCGCCGGAGCTGGATGCGCGGGGTCATGCGAAGATCGTGCCATTGGCCCATGCCGAGGCCTTCCACATCAACGCGGGCCGCGATCCGATCGGTTTGCCGGTGGTGTCGGCGGACAAGCAGATCGTGGGCACGGTGACGGATGTCTGGATCGACGAGCCGGAATCAATGGTTCGCTACGTCGAGTACGAGCTGGAGGGCGGCGGCAAGAGGCTGGTGCCGATCACCATGTGCCGGATCAAGAGCGACCGGGTTTCGGTGGTCTCGCTTTATGCCGCGCAATTCGCCGGTGTTCCGGCCACGGCGAGCGGCACCCAGGTGACCAAGCTCGAGGAGGAGAAGATCTGCGCCTACTACGGCGGCGGGTATCTCTATGCCGCGGCCGGTCGGCAGGAACCGCAGATCTGAGAGGATGAGCATGTTGCGGACAGTTGAATTCAGATTGCCCCCCGAACGCATTCGCTTTCGCGAACGCTGCCTCGGGACTCACTCCGAATTCGGGATGCTTGTGTACCGCAACACGCTCGGAAAGGGAGGGAACGCCCATGACACATGACGATTTTGCCATAGAGCCGGTGAGGGGCCTGCCCGAGCGCCCGCCGGAAGGGGAGCACATCCTCTGGCAGGGCAAGCCCGATACATGGGCGCTGACCCGCTCGGCGCTCGCCTTCTGGTGGGTCATGGGATACTTCGCGGCCCTCGCCTTGTGGCGGTTCCTGGCGGCGCTGGATTTCATGTCGGTGGGTCAGGCCATCGGCAGCGCGGTGCCGTTCCTGATCCTTGCCGTGATCGTCGGCTGTCTCCTCTACCTCACCGCGTGGGTGCAGGCGCGGGCGACGGTCTATACCGTCACCAACAAACGGGTCGCGATGCGCGTCGGCGCGGCGCTGACGATCACGCTGAACCTGCCCTATCGCCAGATCGGGAGCGCCGACCTGGATTTGCGGAAGGACAGAACGGGCACCATTGCCCTGACGACGACTGGTGACGTGAATTTTGCCTACCTGGTGCTCTGGCCGCATGTGCGACCGTGGCGGTTCCCGGCGCGGCCCGCGCTGCGCTGTATTCCGGACGCCGAGCGGGTGGCGCGGATCCTGGCCGAGGCCGCTGAGGCGCGGGTTTCGATGCCGCAGGTGGGCCGGATCGCCGGCACCACGGTGGCGGCGGAGTAGGCGCGATGGGACAAGTTCAGACACGGGTCTATGCCGATCGTGACGCGATGATCCCGCGCGCACTGGTGCGTGGCGTGATGGCTCTGATGCTGGCGGCGCTGGCGATTACGACCTACGCCAGCGTTACGGATCGCCCGCCGGTCTCAACGCCGCCGGTAGCGCCGGTCAAGGCGGAGGCATCGCTGATCCTTGAAAGCGACGCCGCGAGCGGGGCGGCTACGGTCTGGCTGTCCGACGGCACGCTTCTGGCCGATCTCGATCCGGAAGCAGGCGGTTTCATCGCGGGTGTGCACCGCGTGATCCTGCGCGAACGCATCAAGCACCGCGTGGCCTTGGATGGCCCGGTGCTGCTGCAGGCATTTGAAAACGGCCGCATGGCCATCACTGACCCCGCGACGGGGTGGAGCGCTGACCTGATGGGGTTCGGCGCGGACAACGCGGCAGCCTTTGCCCGGCTGCTGGCCCAGACACAGGGAGGGAACACCTGATGGGATTACTGACAAAGGATTTTGAGCGCGTGCCTTGCACGGTGGAGGTATCGCATTGCTTCGACAGCCTGCACGCGCATGTGCGCTTCGACGACGGCTCGGTCATCTATCCGGGTGACGAAGTGCGCGTGCACGGCGCGGAGATCATGGCGCCATTTGGCGAGGTTGTCACCGAGCAGCGGATGGCGACGATTGCGCGCGCGTCCAAGCTGGAGCGACTCTGGACCCGTCTGACCGGCGACCTGGAAGTGATGGAACTTTGCGAGTTCTCGTTCTCCGAGGAGGTGACGCTATGAACGCCCATTCTGGAAAGCACACCGCCGATGCCACGACGGTCGAGGAAGGTCTTGCCATTGCCGAGGCGCAGGACAAGCAGTTCAACGACGAGATGGCGACCGAGACGGCGATGCAGAACACGCTGCTCACGCCGCGGTTCTATACCACCGATTTCGACGAGCTGGACGCCATCGACGTCGAGCCGGTGCGTGATGACTGGGACAAGCTGATCGCGCAGATGGTGGCGGATCCCAACAAGGGGCATTTCAAGAAGAACGAGGACTGGGACCACATCGACTGGGAGAACATGGAGCCGCAGCTGAAGAAGGAGTTCATCGACTTCCTGATTTCCTCCTGCACTGCCGAGTTCTCGGGCTGCGTGCTTTACAAGGAAATGAAGCGGCGCGGCACCAACAAGGACGTCACGCAGCTGTTTCAACTGATGGCGCGCGACGAGGCGCGGCATGCGGGGTTCATCAACGATGCGCTGCGCGAGGCGGGGCTTCGGGTAAACCTCGGATTTCTCACGCAGAAGAAGAAATACACCTATTTCCGGCCGAAGTTCATCTATTACGCGACATACCTTTCCGAGAAGATCGGCTACGCGCGCTACATCACGATCTACCGGCATCTCGAGGCGCATCCCGAGCACCGGTTCCACCCGATCTTCAAGTGGTTCCGCGAGTGGTGCAACGACGAGTTCAGCCACGGCGAGGCCTTCGCGCTTCTTATGAAGACCGACCCGAAGCTGACGAAGGGCGTCAATGTCTGGTGGATCAAGTTCTTCCTGACGGCGGTCTATGCGACGATGTATGTCCGCGACCATCAGCGCCCGGCCTTCCATGCCGCGTTGGGCGTCGATCCCGATTGGTATGCACATGAGGTGTTTACCAAGACTTCGAAGCTGAGCGAGCAGATCTTCCCGATCACGCTGGATATCGAGCACCCTGCCTGGCAGCGGAACCTGGAGAAGCTGCAGCGCGCGAACGTGCGGATCGCCAGGGCCAAGGAGGTCGGCGGCATCGGCGGGAAACTCTCTCAGCTTGGCGGGTCTCTGGCGGCGGCGAGCGCATTCGCGGCGCTTTACTTTATTCCGTCGAAGAAGCACCGCGTCCCGGAGAACGTGCGGCTGGAGCCGGTCTATTGATGGCGGTCACGGCGATATGCGTCGAGGGGGCTCTGCCCCCGCCCGCTGCGCGGGCCCCCCGGGATATTTCCGGACCGATGAAGAACGGTTTCGGTTTCATTGTCAGAGGTTTGGCGCGCTGATGCTTTCGCCCGTCGTCATAGCCCTTCTCGCTGCGGTGCTGCTGTGGTGGTTCTCCACCGGGGCGATCCTGGTTGCAGTGCGGTTGGCCGAGCGGGGCGGCAAGCGGGCGGGGATTCGTGCGACGCTTCTGGGCCTGCCGCTTCTGCTGGTCGGAGGGTGGGCGTTCCTCCACACCCTTTCCGATACAAGCCTGATGGGTGTCTATGGCGGGTTTCTTGGCATCCTGGCGCTTTGGGGTTGGGTTGAACTTTCGTTCCTGACCGGCACGCTGACCGGCCCGCATGACGAGCCCTGCCCGCCCGACCGTTCCGGTTTCGAGCGGTTCCTGCGCGCCTGGTCGGCCATCGCCTATCACGAGATCGTTCTGACCGTGCTTTTCGCCTTCGTCGTGCTGTCGAGCCTTGGCGCCGAGAACATGGTCGGCACCTGGACCTATCTTATCCTCTACTTCGCGCGGATCTCGGCCAAGCTGAACCTGTTCCTTGGCGTCGCGCGGGTGAATACCGAGTTCCTGCCGCGGCATCTGTCGCATCTTGGCAGTCACTTTCGCATCAAGCGGATGAACTGGTTTTTCCCTGTATCAGTTACGCTTTTGACACTTGCGCTTGGTTGCTGGATCGAGCGCCTGATGGTTGCGGACACAGTCGCCGACCAGGCGGGTTTCGCACTTCTCACCGGGCTGACCGCCCTCGCACTTCTCGAACACTGGCTTCTCATCCTGCCCCTGCCGGATGCGAAGCTCTGGCGCTGGATGCTTCCCGCTCCCGCGCCCAAGACAACCGAAGGGGAAGAAAGATGAACTTCGACAAATTGTTCAACATGCAGCTCGACGCGCTGAAGCAAGAAGGCAATTACCGGATATTCGCCGAACTTGAGCGCCAGTGCGGGGCGTTCCCCAAGGCGAAGTGCCATGACGTTGAGAGTCCGGACGAAGTGACGGTCTGGTGTTCCAACGACTACCTGGGCATGGGACAGAACCCGTTGGTGCGCGAAGCCATGAAAGAAGCGATCGACCGGTGCGGAACCGGCGCGGGTGGCACGCGCAACATCAGCGGCACCAACCACGAGCATCTCCTGCTGGAGCGGGAACTGGCGGATTTGCATGGCAAGGAGGCGGCCCTGCTGTTTACCAGCGGATATGTCTCCAACTGGGCGTCTTTGAGCACTTTGGGCGCGCGGCTGCCCAATGCGGTGATCCTGTCGGACAGTCTCAACCACGCCTCGATGATCGAGGGTATTCGCCATGCGCGCTGCCCGAAAGTGATCTGGGAGCATAACAATCCGCAGGATCTGGACCGCAAGCTGGCCGCCTTGCCCGCGAACGCGACCAAGATCGTGGCTTTCGAAAGCGTCTATTCGATGGACGGGGACATTGCGCCGATCCGCGAGATCGTCGAGGTGGCCGAGAAGCATGGGGCGATGACCTATCTCGACGAGGTCCACGCGGTCGGGCTTTATGGACCTAGGGGCGGAGGTGTGGCCGAACGCGAGGGGCTGATGGACCGGATCACGCTGATCGAGGGCACGCTGGGCAAGGCCTATGGCTGCATGGGCGGCTATGTCACCGGGTCGGCAGCACTTTGCGACTTTATCCGCAGCTTTTCTTCCGGCTTCATCTTCACGACAGCGTTACCGCCGGCGGTGGCGGCGGCGGCGCGCACCTCGATCGCTCATCTGAAAGTGAGTGATGTCGAGCGGAAACAGCAGCGCCGGCAGGTGGCGAAGCTGCGCGATATGCTGGATCGGCGCGGCATTCCGCACATGGACAATCCGAGTCATATCATCCCGGTAATGATCAAGGATCCTGTGAAATGCCGCATGCTTTCCGACATTCTGATGCGGGAGTGGGGGATCTACGTTCAGCCGATCAACTATCCGACGGTTCCCAAGGGGACAGAGCGTCTGCGTTTTACGCCTGGTCCGCTGCATTCGGACGCCGAGCTTGAACATCTGGTTGAAGCCCTGACGGTCTTGTGGAAGCAATGCGCCATCGCGCACGCCGTTGCGTGATTGATATCGCATAGCAATTTGACCTGACATATCTCGTGCTAAGTAGATGTGAGATACGTCAATGGAGGATACCAATGAGACTGTTCACAGCTTCGGCCGTTCTCGCCAGCCTGATCGCGGTGCCTGCTTTCGCGGGTGGCCATGCTTCCGGCGACGCGGCAGCGGGCGAGAAGACGTTCAACCAGTGCAAGGCTTGCCACTCGATCACTGACGCTGATGGCAATGATATCGTCAAAGGCGGCAAGACCGGACCGAACCTTTGGGGCCTTCCGGGCCGTACTGCCGGTACGGAGGCGGATTTCGGCAAGTACAAAGACAGCATCGTGGCCGCAGGTGAAGGCGGGCTTGTCTGGGACGAGGCGAATTTCGTCGCCTATGTCCAGGACCCGAACGCGTTCCTCAAGGAAGTGACCGGCGACAGTAAGGCGCGTTCTGGCATGGCGTTCCGTGCCCGCAAGGAAGAGGATGCGATCAACGTCTGGGCCTATATCGCGAGCGTTTCGCCCGAACCGGGTTCGTAAATCGCGCATCGGAACCGGGCGGCGCCGATCCGCCGCCCGTCGTTCCCAAAATCGTCACCGATCAAATATTGTATTTTTTTCCAGATACTTAGCGTGTTAACTGCGCCCCATGACCTCGTTTCCAACAGAAACACGATCCTGATAAAACCGGGGAATTGTCTGGGTCTTTCCCCATTCTCGCCCGATTTGCCCTGCAAACACTGCCTGCCGGGGGGCAAGAACAAGGGTAAGTTACCTGATGGACCGACTGACGGAAATGGAAGCCTTTGCGACCGTCGTGGATCAGGGTGGTTTCACCGATGCCGCGAAGAAGATGGGAATTTCCAAGTCGGCCGTGTCAAAGCACGTTTCGTCCCTGGAAGCCCGGTTGGGCGCCCGCCTTCTGAACCGCACCACCCGCCGTGTATCGCCAACCGAGATCGGATTGGCGTATTATGACCGGGCCCGCCGGGTACTGAACGACGCCGGTGAGGCCGATGCGCTTGTCACCTCGATGCAGTCGGCCCCCTCGGGTCTGCTGCGGATATCGGTTGCGACCGACTTCGGCGTGAACCACCTGAGCCCTGTGCTGGGCGAGTTCCTGCAGGAATTCCCCGAGATCACCGTGAACATGGTGCTGAACAACCGCTATGTGGAACTGATCTCGGAAGGTTTCGACCTGGCGATCCGCATGGGCGAGCTTGAGGATTCGACGCTGAAGGCCCGCAAGCTCTGCGAGACCAACCGCCGGATGATCGCCTCGCCCGCCTATTTCGAGAAATATGGCCGGCCGCAGAAGATCGACGATCTGAACGAGCACAAGCTGTTGCACTACTCGAACAACTCGAGCGGAAACGTCTGGAAGCTGACCGCGCCTTCGGGCGAAAAGCGCCAGGTGCGCACTGCGGGCTGGCTGACGGTGAACGATGGCCAGTCGCTGCTGAACGCCGCAATCGCTGGCCTTGGCATCGCCTATCTGCCGTCATTCCTTTACGCCGACGCGATGACGCGTGGCGAGGTTCAGGAAGCAATTCCCGAACTGCCGATCGAAACCCAGGGCATCTACGCCGTCTACCCGCCGGGCCGGTTCACCCAGCCCAAGGTGCGCGCGTTCATTGATTTCCTTGTCCATGCCTTTGCCGAGAAGGGCCCGGACAGCTGGTAAGGATTTTCCCTCGGTAAAAGGTCAATTGGTATTCCTTGCGGGCGTCTACGGACGCCCGTTTTTTATTCCAGGGTCAGAAGCACGACTTCAACCCGACGGTTCGCGGCGCGCCCCTCGTCGGTAAGGTTTGATGCCACCGGGCTGAGCGCTCCGGCACCCTCGGCCTGAACCTGTTCCGCAGCGACGCCAAGCTGGCCGGTGAGCCGGTCAAGGACGGAGCGCGCCCGTTCGCGCGAAAGCGCCTCGTTGGCGTCAAGCGACCCGACTGCGTCGGTGTGTCCGACGAGAACGATCCGCGCGCCGGGATTGTCGGCCAGCCATGACGAGAGTTCCGCCAGGGAGGAAAACGGACCGGGTCCGAGATTGGCGGAGCCGACGGCGAAATCCAGATCGGTCAGTACGGTATGCCCGGAAGCAAGAAGCGCCGTTACGAGCGTGGCTCTTGGCGCCTCGGACGTCTCGCTAATCGGCGGATCGGTCACCGGGTCGGGGAGGATCGAGTCCGAAACGGTGGTCACATGCAAGAAGCCGGAGGAGGCCGAGGTCGAAGCAACAAGCGAAACCAGGCGGGGATCATCGCCGGCGCGTTCCAGCAGTGCATACCGAAAGTCGCCCAGATCGACATGCATCGCGGGCGCAGGCAGAAGGTCGAGCTGGAACCGGAAGTCAAAACCGCCACAAGCAGCATTGGCACAGGTGAAGACTTGACGATAACCCGCCGCGACGAGCTTCTCCCGGACCGGCGTAATGAGTTGCAGCGTCGTCAGGGCCGGGTTCGGGATACCATAGGAAACGCGCTCGATCGCGCCCTCCGTGCCGGAATAGGTCGTCCCCGCGCGCCAGGGCTCGCGGGGCAGGCGGACGCTGGTTGCAGGACTTTCATCGCGGCCAAGCTCGGTGCTGCCGGGTGGTGCGAGGTCGAGCGCGGCAAGCGGAGACGCGGTGACAAGCAGTAGAAACAGGAGCACGCGTCTCATGCCGTGCGTCCCGGCGCTCGTCGGTAGTGGTAGCCCGTTGCCTCGTGCATGCCGAGCGAGCAGTAGAGAGCATTGCCGGGCACATTCGCGCGGGTAACGGCCAGCGAAATCCAGTCAAGCCCGATTGTCTTGGCCCAGTTTGCGGCAGCACGCATCATTTTGGCGCCGACACCCTTTCTGCGGACGCCGGGATGTACCTCCAGCGCGTGGACCATGGCGATGCCGTCATGGCCGGAGACGAAGCCGGTGCCGCAAGGCGTATCGCCGCTCCGACCCAGGAAACTGGTCCTGGGCTCGGAGGCACGCTCCATGACGGCGATCCGGGCCGGGCCAATGCCGCCGTGGGCCCAAAGTTCGCGCTGGATTGCGAGCGGTGGCCAGCTTTTCGTGGCGTCGGTCAGTGTGAGAGCGCCAGCGAGGCTGTCGACCGATGCGAGGTAGAGTACGACGGGATCTACGATTTCATAACCCCGTCTTTCGAGTTCGGCGTCGAGCATTTCGTCGCCGTTGCGGACCATGAAGAGCGGTCTCTGGCCTAGCTCCTTCATCCCGTTTTCGGCGCTGGCTATGTCGTCCGGTGTCACCGCCTCGGTAGCCGTGGCCGAAGAGACACGCTGCCCGCCACCTTCGCCCTGACGCAGGCACCAGGGTCCAACGGCAAGAAACCTTGCAGCCGGCCAGGTCGCATCGAGGACTTCCAGCAGGCGAGTGGGGTCAGGCCGGGTCATGCGGCGTCGTCCCCGAATAGCTCGAGCAGACGCGCACATGCGGCGAAGAGCTTGTCCTGCTCGGTGCCGCGGATCACGATGTTGGCCCCGTAGCGCCCATCCTTCTGGAACGGGTAGGAGCCGAAGGTGAGTGTCGTATATTCGCGTGCGAGAAGGCCCAGCGGCTCGGCGATGTCGCCCTCGCCCCGGGTGATACGGATCGTCTGGGAGAGCAGGGGCTCGCCGCCGGTGAGCTTCGGCAGCACGCTTTCGACCATCGCCGTGAAAACCGACGGCACACCGGCCATGACATGCACGTTGCCCAGCGTGAAGCCGGGGGCGACCGACACCGGGTTGTCGATCAGCGTCGCCCCCTCGGGGATACGTGCCATGCGCATCCGAGCGGCGTTGAACTCCATTCCCTGGCGGTCGTAGTGCGCGGCGAGTAGCGCGCGGGCATCCTCGCGCACGTCGATCGCGGCTCCGAAAGCCTGGGCCACGCAATCGGCGGTAATGTCGTCATGGGTCGGGCCGATGCCGCCGCTGGTGAAAACGTGGTCGAAACTCCCCGACAGCACGCGGAGCGCGGCAACGATTGCGGGGGCGTCGTCGGCGACCACGCGTACTTCTTTCAGGTCGATGCCGGTCTCGGTCAGCCGGCCCGCAAGATGGTGCATGTTCGCATCGCGCGTGCGGCCGCTGAGGATCTCGTCCCCGATCACCAGCATCGCCGCCGTTGGATTTGCCATGTCCCGTCCTTGTACCCCTTCATTTGACGGTATAGGGCCGCGCCCATGCGCTTTCAAACGCCTTTGATCCCGGCCCGGCTGGTGCGCCGCTACAAACGATTCCTTGCCGATGCGGTACTCGAGGCCGACGGGCGCGAGGTCGTGGCGCACTGTCCGAACCCCGGCGCGATGCTGGGGCTGGCCGATCCGGGGATGCGGATATGGCTTGAACCGAACGACGATCCGAAGAAGAAGCTCAAATTCGGCTGGCGGCTGGTCGAGTTACCTGGCGGACACTTGGCGGGGATCGACACGGGCGTGCCGAACCGGGTTGTGCGCGAGGCCTTGGAGGCGCGGGCCATTCCGGCGTTGGCGGAGTACGGAACGGTGCGGCCGGAAGTGCGGTACGGACGGAACAGCCGGGTGGATTTCCTGCTGACCGAACCGGGGCTGCCGGATGCCTATGTCGAGGTGAAGAACGTTCATCTCAGCCGCAAGCCGGGGCTGGCCGAGTTTCCCGATTGCGTGACCGAGCGGGGTGCAAAGCACCTGGGAGACCTGTCGGCGATGGTGGCCGAAGGGCACAGGGCAGAAATGCTCTATCTTGTGCAGCGGACCGATTGTACTTGTTTCGACCTCGCCCGCGAACTGGATCCGGGCTATGGCGCGGCTTTCGACCGGGCGCGCGAGGCCGGGGTCGGAGTGATCTGTCACGCGACGGGGATAACGCGCGAAGACGTGAGTTTGGCCGGTGTTCTGCCGGTGCAGGCGTGAGCCGGGGCAAGGGCGGTCTGGCACTTTTGGGCTATTCACCCTATATCCGGGCGAAGGAAAGGATGATCCTCGTGGATGAGCGCAACAAGGGCCGCCTGACAAAGGACGGCATCCGCATTTACGAGCCAGAGGACTTCGCCGGTATGCACCGGGCGGGGGAACTGGCCGCGCGCATTCTTGACGAGATCGCCGGGATGATCGAGCCCGGACAGACAACCGGCGCGATTGACGCCGCGATCACGTCCAAGGTCGAGGAAGCGGGGGCCAAGTCGGCCACCATCGGCTACAAGGGCTATCAGCACGCAAGCTGCATCAGCGTCAACCACGTGGTCTGCCACGGCATTCCGAGCGAAAAGCGTCTGAAGGACGGCGACATCCTAAATGTCGATGTCACTGTTATCGTCGATGGCTGGTACGGAGATACCAGCCGCATGTACGTGGCGGGCAAACTTTCCCGCAAAGCCGAGCGACTGATCCAGGTTACGCACGATGCGCTATTCAAGGGCATCGAGGCGGTCAAACCGGGCAACACCTTTGGAGACATCGGTTTCGCGATCCAGTCTTATGTCGAGGCCGAGCGGATGTCGGTCGTGCGCGATTTCTGCGGTCATGGGCTGGGCCGCGTGTTCCATGCGCCGCCCAATGTATTGCACTACGGTCGGCCCGGCACCGGCGCGCAGCTTGAGCCTGGCATGTTCTTTACCATCGAGCCGATGGTGAACCTCGGACGTCCCGAGACAAAGGTTCTTTCGGACGAATGGACGGCGGTGACGCGGGACAAGTCTCTCTCGGCTCAGTTCGAGCACTCGGTCGGCGTTACCGAGCACGGGGCCGAGATCTTCACGCTGTCTCCTGCAGGACGGTTTCATCCGACCTGGATATCCGAATAGTTCGAATCGAATTGTAGCTCGGCGCGTTCCCCGTCCCACCCGCGCTTTCTAGACCGTGCTGCAACTTTGCGGGCGATCGAGGAAGGCAGAAAATTGCGGTCGGCACTCATTCTGGTGGTTGTCCCGCAATTTTTCTGTCCGCCCCGACAAATTCGCCCGACGTCAGCGGGTCTTCCTTGCGCTCTTGCCAAATCGCCAAAACCGGGCTTTCATCCTTTCCCGGACCATAGGCCCGCGCTCTCTACGCCGCATCGACAGCGCAAACGGGTTACGGAACACGTTGGGTAAGGCGGCAGGACTTCAGATGATAAGGTTTTCTCTGAACGGGGAAACTGTCGAGGTGGACACCGCGCCTTCGGTTACGCTTCTCGATTTCCTACGCGACCAGAGGCGGCTCACGGGGACCAAGGAAGGCTGCAACGAAGGCGATTGCGGGGCTTGCACGGTCATGGTCACCGACGCCGCCGGACCGAAAGCGATGAACGCCTGTATCCTGTTCCTTCCGCAACTCGACGGAAAAGCGGTGCGCACGGTCGAGGGCATCTCGGGCCCCGGCGGAGCGCTGCACCCGGTGCAGGGCGCGATAGTCGAGCACCACGGTTCGCAATGCGGTTTCTGCACGCCGGGGTTCGTGGTCTCGATGGCGGTGGGTCACGCAACCGGGCGGCGCGACCATGACGACGTGCTGGCAGGCAATCTCTGCCGCTGTACGGGTTATGCACCCATTGTCCGTGCCGCAGAGGCGGCGGCGGGCGAGGCGGTGCCGGAATGGATGGCAGACACTCCCCCGGCGGCACATGACGGATTGCGCAGTCTCGATGACTTCGCGGACTGGTACGCAACGCACCCGGATGCCAGGCTGATCGCCGGCGCGACGGATGTGGGCCTTTGGGTGACCAAGGGTCTGAGCGAGATCGAACGCCCGGTCTTCCTGAGCGGCGTGGCGGGTCTCGACGGTGTCGAGATCGCTGACGGGGCGATCCGGGTGGGCGCGATGGTGACGATGACGGCGCTGTTGCCGGTCCTGCGCGAGCATCACCCCAGCTATGCCGAGATGGTTCGGCGCTATGGCTCGGAGCAGGTGCGCAATGCGGCGACCATCGGGGGCAACATCGCCAACGGCTCGCCCATCGGAGACAACCCTCCGGCACTCATTGCGCTGGGGGCGAGCTTGCATCTGCGCAAGGGTTCCGAGCGGAGAGACATGCCGGTGGAGGACTTCTTCCTGGAATACGGCAGGCAGGACTTGCGGCCAGGCGAGTTTGTCGAGGCGGTTACCTTGCCGAGAACCGCTCCGGCGTTGCGCTGCTACAAGCTGTCGAAGCGGTTCGACCAGGATATCTCGGCCGTCTGCGGGTGCTTCAACGTCGATGTTCGCGACGGCGTCGTGGCGGGCGCACGCATTGCCTTCGGAGGCATGGCGGGAGTGCCGAAACGTGCGTCGGCCGTCGAGGCCGCGCTGGCGGGCCAGCCCTGGAGCGAGGAGGGCGTAAGAGACGTTTTGCCCTTGTTTGGTGACGATTTCGCTCCGCTGACTGACATGCGGGCAAGCGCGGCCTATCGGATGGCGACAGCCGGGAACATGTTGCTGCGCTATTTCCACGAATTGAGCGGCATGGCAGTCGATGTGAGGGAGGTTCGGGCATGAGCGTCGCGAAGCCGCTGCCGCATGATGCCGCCCGCCTG
Source organism: Silicimonas sp. (assembly GCA_022340315.1). Taxonomy (GTDB): domain Bacteria; phylum Pseudomonadota; class Alphaproteobacteria; order Rhodobacterales; family Rhodobacteraceae; genus JAJDOD01. Next base: position 37,637 of record JAJDOD010000128.1, read on the forward strand.
CACGCGACCGGGCAGGCCCGCTATGTCGACGATATCCCGAGACCGGAAGGCGCGTTGCACCTTGCGTTCGGTACATCCCAGGTCGCGCATGCGCGGATCACGGGCATGGACCTGTCGGCTGTCTCGGCTGCGCCGGGCGTTGTCGCCGTTCTGACCGCCAGTGACCTGCCCTTTGCCAACGACGTCTCGCCCGCCCCGTCTCCCGAGCCCTTGCTCGCAGACGGAACGGTGCATTTCGTCGGCCAACCGGTGTTTCTCGTCATTGCGACAAGCCATCTGGCGGCGCGCAAGGCGGCGCGCCTGGGCAAGATCGCTTACGAGGAATGGCCGGCGCTTCTGAGCATAGACGAGGCGTTGCAGGCGGACAGCCGTTTCGAGGAAGGGCCGCGCATCTACACCTGCGGCGATGCGTCGGCGGCGATCTCGGCAGCGCCCAGGCGATTGAAAGGCTCGATCGAGATCGGCGGGCAGGAGCATTTCTACCTGGAAGGCCAGGCGGCCCTGGCGCTTCCGCAGGAAGGCGGCGACATGATCGTGCATTCCTCGTCGCAGCATCCGACCGAGATCCAGCACAAGGTAGCGGACGCGCTGGGCGTGCCGATGAATGCGGTGCGCTGCGAAGTGCGGCGCATGGGCGGAGGGTTCGGCGGCAAGGAAAGCCAGGGCAATTCTCTCGCGGTTTCCTGCGCTATTGCCGCACGGCTGACCGGACGGGCCTGCGCGATGCGCTATGACCGAGACGACGATTTCACCATAACCGGCAAACGGCACGATTTCCGCATCGACTACGAAGTTGGCTTTGACGGTGAGGGACGGATTCTGGGGGTCGCGTTCCTGCAATATTGCCGGTGCGGCTGGTCGATGGACCTGAGCCTGCCGGTGGCCGACCGCGCGATGCTTCATGCGGACAACGCCTATTACATTCCGAACATGCGGATCGAAAGCCACCGGCTGAAGACCAACACGCAGTCGGCCACCGCCTTTCGCGGCTTCGGCGGACCGCAGGGCATGGTGGGGATCGAGCGGGTGCTCGACCACGTGGCACATGCCGTGGGGCGCGATCCGCTCGAGGTGCGGCGGCTCAATTACTATGCCGCGCCGATGCCGGAAGGGCCGGGAACGGGAAAGCGTTTCGGGGGCGAGTATTCTCCGAAACCAGAAGAAATCGGCTCGCAGAAAACCCACTATGGCCAGCCGGTCGAGGACTTCATTCTGCATGAGCTGACCGAGCGGCTGGCCGAAACCAGTGACTATTCCGGGCGAAAGGCTGCTGTCGCGAACTGGAACAATCAGAACTCGATCCTGAAGAAGGGTCTGGCGCTGACCCCGGTGAAATTCGGGATCAGTTTCACGCTGACGCATCTCAACCAGGCCGGCGCCTTGGTGCATGTCTATGCTGACGGCTCGATCCATCTGAACCACGGCGGGACCGAGATGGGGCAGGGCTTGTTCCAGAAGGTTGCGCAGGTCGCGGCCCAGCGGTTCGGGGTCGGAATGGAAAGGGTGAAGATCACCGCCACCGACACCGCGAAGGTGCCGAACACATCCGCCACCGCCGCGTCCTCGGGCTCGGACCTGAACGGCATGGCGGTGAAAGCGGCCTGCGACACGATCCGGGACCGGCTGGCGGTTTTCGTGGCGGAACGCGCCCAGACCGATCCCGCTTCTGTGCGGTTCGAGGGTGGCAAGGTGCACGTGGGCGCCGAGGTCCTGGACTTCGATTCGGTTATCAAAGACGCCTACATGGCGCGCGTCAGCCTCTCGGCCACAGGCTTCTACAAGACGCCCAAGGTTGAGTGGGACCGGATCAAGGGCGAGGGGCGGCCGTTCTTCTATTTCGCCTACGGCGCCGCCCTGACCGAGGTCGTGGTCGATACACTCACGGGCGAGTACCGCATCCTGCGGGCCGATATCCTGCACGATTGCGGGGCCTCGCTGAACCCGGCGCTGGACATCGGACAGATCGAGGGCGGCTACGTGCAGGGTGCGGGCTGGCTGACGACCGAGGAACTTGTCTGGGACGACAAGGGAGTTCTCAGGACCCACGCGCCCTCCACCTACAAGATCCCGGCCTGTTCGGACCGGCCCGAGGTGTTCAACGTCGCGCTCTGGGACGGCCAGAACCGCGAGGAGACGATCTATCGTTCCAAGGCGGTGGGGGAACCGCCGCTGATGCTGGGAATCTCGGCGCTGATGGCACTTTCCGACGCAGTGGCGGCCTGCGGGTCGGACTATCCCGATCTCGATGCGCCTGCGACGCCGGAGCGGGTTCTGATGGCGATACGGCAGGTGCAGCAGTGAGTTTCGAGCGGGATACCATGCTTGCCGGGCCACTGCCCGTGGCGCGGGTGGTGATCACCTCGCGCAAGGGGTCGTCGCCGCGCGAGGTGGGGACGTCGATGCTGGTCTGGGCCGACCGCGTGGAGGGTACCATCGGGGGTGGCGCCCTGGAGCTGCAGGCCATCGCGCAGGCCCGCGAGGTGTTGGAGAGCGGCGTGCCGAGAGTGCATCGGCAAGCGCTCGGGCCGGACCTGGGCCAGTGCTGCGGCGGTGCGGTGACGACGCTGATCGAGCGGTGGGATCGGCAGGCGCTGGAGGCAATCGAAGGTGCGGTGATCAGGCCCATGCCGGGCACCGAGGGAGAGATGCCTGCTGCGTTGATGCGAAGGGAAGTCACTCAACCTGGCGTGACAGAGGGCTGGATGGCCGAACCTGTCGCGGCCCCCGCGCGCGAGATCTGGGTTTGGGGCGCGGGGCATGTGGGCACGGCTTTGATGAATGTTCTCATGCCCTTGCCGGGATTCCGACTGACCTGGGCCGATCCCGATCCGGCGCGGTTTCCGACGGGATTGCCCGATCACGTCAGAACGCTTGCGGCTGAGAACCCCGCCGACCTTGCCAACCTGGCACCGGCGGAGGCCGAACATTTCGTGATGACCTACAGCCATGCCATCGACCTCGATATCTGCCATCGCGTCCTGTCGCGGCCGTTCCGGTTTCTCGGGCTTATCGGGTCGAAGTCGAAAAGCGCCCGGTTCCGGTCGCGGCTGAGCGCGTTGGGGCACTCGCCTGCACAGATCGAACGGATGATATGTCCGATTGGCGATCCGTCCCTTGGGCGGCACCCGCAAGCGATTGCGCTTGGCGTGGCGACGGGCATACTGCGGGGCGAAACGCTGGGGGCGGCAATCATGGACAAAAGCGCGTGACGGCGCCTCTGCTTGAGGTAAAGGGCCTGCGGAAGGCCTATCCCGGCGTCGTGGCCAACGACGATGTCAGTTTCTCGATCGGGCGCGGCGAAGTGCATTCGCTTCTGGGCGAGAACGGTGCGGGCAAGTCGACGCTGGTGAAAATGGTCTATGGGCTTGTCCGGCCGGACGAGGGGTCGATGACCTTCGATGGCGCGGCTTTCGCGCCCACGAGCCCGCACGAGGCGCGGCGCACAGGTATCGCGATGGTGTTTCAGCACTTCTCGCTTTTCGAGGCGCTGGACGTGGCCGAGAACGTGGCACTTGGCATGGAAACGCCGCCGCCGATGCACACGCTGGCGCAGCAGATCCGCGAGGTGAGCGAGACCTACGGACTGCCCCTGAACCCCGACCGGCTGGTGGGCGATCTTTCTGCCGGCGAGCGGCAGCGGGTCGAGATCATCCGGTGTCTCTTGCAGGATCCGAAGCTTCTGATCATGGACGAACCGACCAGCGTGCTGACGCCGCAGGAGGTGGATATCCTTTTCGAAACGTTGAGGAAATTGCAAAGCGAAGGGACCTCGATCCTGTATATCAGCCATAAGTTGGAGGAAATCCGCACGCTCTGCGACGGCGCGACGATCCTGCGGCTGGGCAAGGTCGTCGGATCGGCGGACCCCAAGGCGTCGTCGGCGCGCGAACTGGCGGCGATGATGGTGGGCGAGGAGCTGAAGGTTCCGGAGGCGCGCGCGCATCGTCTGGGAGAGGTGGCGCTGAAGCTGGACAACCTGTCGGTCGCCTCGCCAAGTGCATTCGGAACGTCGCTGAAGGGTGTCTCGCTGGAGTTGCGCAAGGGCGAGGTGCTGGGCGTTGGGGGCGTGGCAGGGAACGGGCAGGACGAACTTCTGGGCGCCCTGAGCGGCGAGTTGCGGGCCACGCCCGGTGCCGTGGTCCTTGCGGGTCAACCGATTGGCGGGCTTGGTCCGGTCGAGCGCCGGGCGCTGGGGCTGCTGGCCGCACCCGAGGAGCGGCTGGGCCACGCGGCGGCACCGAACATGAGCCTGACCGAGAACGCGGCCCTTTCGGGCTGGCTGCGGAAGGACATGGTTAACAGATCGTTAATCGACTGGCGGAAAGCGCGCGGTTTCGCGGGTGAGGTGATCAAGGCTTTCGATGTGCGCACACCTGGGACGGAAACGGCGGCGCGGGCCTTGTCGGGGGGGAACCTCCAGAAATTCGTGATCGGCCGGGAGATATTGCAGGCCCCGGATGTACTTGTGGTTAACCAGCCGACCTGGGGGGTGGATGCAAGTGCGGCGGCGGCGATCCGGCAGGCGTTGCTCGATCTTGCCGCAAACGGGGCGGCGGTGATGGTGATCAGCCAGGATCTGGACGAGCTGATGGAGATCTCGACCAGTTTCGCCGCGCTGAACGAAGGGCGGCTGAGCCCGGTGCGGCCGGCCGAGGGACTGACGATCGACGAGATCGGGCTGATGATGGGGGGCGCACATGGCATGGAGGTGGCGCATGTGTGACGCTCGGGACATGCGTATTTTTGAAGAGATGAAGACGTGATCCGGCTGGAGAAACGAGCCGCTCCCTCGCGCGTATGGTCCTACCTGACGCCGGTGGTCGCGGTGCTGGCGACGATGGTGGCGGGCGGTGTGATGTTCGCGCTGCTCGGCACTGAGCCAGTTGCGGCGATCAGGACGATCTTCTGGGACCCGGTCTTCGGGGAATTCGCGTTCTACTACCGGGGGCAGCTTCTGGTGAAGGCAGGGCCGCTGATCCTGATCGCGGTGGGTCTGGCGCTGGGGTTCAAGGCGGGCATCTGGAATATCGGCGCCGAAGGGCAGTACATCATTGGCGCTGTCTGCGGGGCGGCGGTGGGTCTGGCGTTCTACCCGATGGAGGCGCGCTGGCTGATCTTTCCGCTGATGGTGATCGCGGGCGCTGTCGGTGGTGTTCTTTGGGCGATGATCCCGGGCATCTTGCGAACGCGGTTCAATACCAACGAGATCCTCGTGTCGCTGCTTCTGGTCTATGTGGCCGAGCAGATCCTGGCCTGGACGGCGCTGGGGCCGTTACGTAACCCTGACGGGTCGGGTTTTCCCGGCTCGCGGAACCTGCGGCAATACGAGAGCGCGGCGAATAACGAGCTGATCGCCGGGACGGGGATGCACTGGGGCGTTGTCGCGGCGTTCATCGCGGTGATTTTCGCCTATATCCTGCTTTCACGGCACCTGACCGGGTTCCATATCCGACTGGCGGGCGAAAGCCCGCGGGCGGCGCGGTTCGCGGGCGTCAACCCGAACCGGCTGATCCTGTTTTGCCTTGGGATTTCAGGGGCTTTGGCCGGGATGGCCGGGCTGTTCGAGGTGGCGGGGCCGTCGGGGCAGATCAGCATCGACTTCAACTCGAACTACGGGTTCACCGCGATCATCGTGGCCTTTCTCGGGCGGCTGCACCCGGTGGGCATCCTGCTGGCGGGCCTGCTGATGGCGCTGACCTATATCGGGGGCGAGGCGGCGCAGGCGACGCTGGGGCTGCCGGCGGCGGCGATCCAGGCGTTCCAGGGGATGTTGTTGTTCTTCCTCTTGGGTTTCGATGTCCTAACGAATTTCCGCGTGCGGTTCGGTGCGGGGGCGGCGGCATGATCGGAAATTGCGCGAATCGGCTGTTAATGCTGGGGGAAGTGCACGGATCCGGACGTCGGTATCACGTCGGTATCACGTCGGTATTGCGTCGGTGCATGGTCGGTCGGGATGCCGTGGTTAACATGGCGCTCGGTCGAAAGCGGGGGATTTCGTGATGGATTTCGGCTCGATCAACCCCGTGCTGCTTATCGCCTCGCTCATGGTGGCCTCGACGCCCATCCTGCTGGCTGCCATCGGGGAACTGGTGGTCGAGCGCTCGGGCGTGCTGAACCTGGGCGTCGAGGGGATGATGATCGTGGGCGCGGTCACCGGCTTCATCGTCGCGGTCGAGACCGGCTCGCCCGCGCTGGGCTTCGTGGCAGGCGCCGTCGGTGCGACGGTCCTTTCGATGGTCTTCGCGGTGCTGACGCAGGTATTCCTGTCGAACCAGGTGGCGACGGGTCTGGGGTTGACGTTGTTCGGGCTTGGGGTCTCGGCGCTTCTGGGACGTGAGTACGCGCAGCTTCGCACACCGGAATCGCCGCGGATGGAGTTTTTCGGATTGAACGAGTTGCCGGTTATCGGGCGGATCGTCTTCAACCAGCATCCGCTTGTCTACCTGTCGCTGATCCTCGTGATCGGCGTCTGGTGGTTCCTGCGGAGCACCCGTCCGGGGATGATCCTGCGCGCGGTGGGCGAGAACCATGACGCAGCCCATGCGCTGGGCTATTCAGTCGTTGCGACGCGGTTCGCCGCGATTGCCTTCGGAGGCGCCTGCGCCGGGTTGGGAGGCGCATTCCTGAGCCTGGTGATCGTGCCGCAATGGGTCGATGGGATCACCGCGGGGCGGGGCTGGATCGCGCTGGCGATCGTGGTTTTCGCGTCGTGGAAGGCGTGGCGCGTTCTGCTTGGTGCCTACTTGTTCGGCGGTATCTCGGTTCTGCAGCTCAACCTGCAGGCGGCAGGTTTCGCGATACCGGTCGAACTCTTGTCCATGTCGCCATACCTGATAACCATTCTGGTGCTGGTCATCATCTC
>JAJDOD010000144.1 GCA_022340315.1 Silicimonas sp.
GATACCTCGAGGAGAGCCAACATGAGCGAGACGACGCAGATTGAGCGACCAAGCCAGCGGTCCGGACGGACAAGTCGCAAGGATATCAGGAAGCGAACCCCGACACTTTCCGCAAAGCCCGCCACGACCAAGAAAGCGAAGCTCGAAGCGCTTCTGGCACGCGCCCGAGGGGCAACTCTTGCCCAGCTGCAAAAGGAACTGTGCTGGCAGCCTCACACAGTAAGGGCGGCAATCTCTGGTCTTCGTAAGGCCGGGCACTCAGTCGAGCTTGAAGAGAAGAACGGCCGCAAAGCCTATCGGCTGGCGGCGTGATCCGATGGCAGCAAACAAGTCGCGTGGATCGGCCCAACGTCTCGACGTCGAGACCTTTGCCCTGATCCCGGCCGCGGAGCTGCGCGCGATCTGGCTGGAGCGACGGGGCGCCTCGCCCCCGCCGACGCTGTCGGCACGGCTCATGCGGCTCGCGCTGGCTTGGGATCTTCAGGCCGACGGGCAGGGCGGTGAGGCGCCGGTTCTCCGCCGACAATGGAAGGCAGTCATGAAGCGGCGTGCGGACGGCGTGAGTGCCGTCGACGCCATTAGCGGTCTCGCGCGGCAGACGGCACCAACTGGGACCCGCGTCCTGAAGTCCTGGGCCGGAGAGACCCATGAGGTGATCATCGAGAAGGAGGGCGTCATGTGGAACGGCACGACCTATTCCTCGCTCTCCGCCGTGGCCCGCGCGATGACGGGAACACCGCGGAATGGCCCGAAGTTCTTCGGGTTTCGGGAGAAGACGCCATGATCCGCCAGCGCTGTGCGATCTATACCCGGAAGTCCACGGAGGAGGGGCTGGAGCAAAGCTTCAACTCGCTCGATGCGCAGCGCGAGGCCTGTGCGGCCTACATCCTCAGCCAGAGGCATGAGGGCTGGGCGGAACTCTCGGATCGTTACGATGACGGAGGCTTCTCCGGAGGGTCGATGGAACGTCCAGGTCTGCAACGCTTGCTCGCGGACGTGCGCGCCGGTCGGATCGACGTGATCGTCGTCTACAAGGTCGACCGCCTCACTCGCGCATTGTCGGACTTTGCGAAGATGGTGGAGATCTTCGATGGGGAAGGGGTGTCGTTCGTGTCGGTCACCCAGGCCTTCAATACCACCTCGTCGATGGGCAGGCTCACCCTGAACGTGCTGTTGTCCTTCGCGCAGTTCGAGAGAGAGGTCACCGCCGAACGCATCCGCGACAAGGTAGCGGCTTCGAAGAAGAAGGGGCTGTGGATGGGCGGGGCTGTTCCGTTCGGCTACGACGCAAAAGATAAAGCGCTTGTGGTGAACCCTGACGAGGCCGGCGCGGTCATCACGATCTTCCGCGAGTACCTTGCGATCGGCTCGGTGCCAAAGTTACGCCGCCGGCTCGCGGAACTCGGGATTGTCAGCAAGCGCCGGACGGATCGCCATGGGCGTATCACAGGTGGACAGCCGTTCTCGACCGGTGCGCTCTATCACCTTCTCAGGAACGCAACCTATGCCGGGAAGGTCCGTCACAGAGATGAGCTGCACGATGGCCAGTTCGACGCCATCATCGACGAGACAACATGGAAGCAGGTCCAAGCGCGTCTGGACGGGAACGGCGGAGGTGCCATCACACGGCGTCGCAGACCGGCACGCCGAATGTTGGATGGCGTGCTGTTCGACCGGCAAGGCCGGCCCATGAGAAGCACCTATGCCATGCGTACCAATCGTTCATCCGGGGTGCGACAGTCGAAGCGATATTGGTACTACACTTCAAAACGGAACGGGCCAGAGGATGATAGCGCCACCGATCGGCTGCCGGCAGCAGGCCTCGAGGCGATCGTGGATGATGCCTTGCGTGTCAGGCTATTTGATCGTGCGTGGCTTGCAGCTAGTATGGGTGACGTTGGTATCGGTCCCGAAGCAATCTCGAAAGCTTTGGATCGAGCAAGCGAGATCACAGTAAAAATCGCTGACACCTCCTCTCATTTAAATGGCTCTGCCGGCTTCCTCCACCGCGTAGATCTCCAGGATGCAGCGCTGCGTATTCAGATGAACTTGGCATTGCTGCTTGATCAACTGGGAATGACGGAAGTCTTAGTCCCTCCAATAGTGGTGCCTATCACCTTGCGGCAGCGAGGTCGTAACCGTCCGATCGTCTTGTACGCTGACCCCTGCGCGCCGCGTCGCGATCCTGATCTCATTGCACTGGTTGCCGATGCCAGGCGCTGGATGGACGACCTAATCGAGGACAGAGCGGCCTCTGTCGCTGAGATCACCGAACGCGAGCGACTTCGACCGGGCAATGTTAGCCGGGTCCTGCCACTGGCCTGGCTCGCGCCGGACATTGCGGCGTCGATTCTCGAAGGTCGTCAGCCCGACGATCTGACGGCAAAAACGCTGCGTGATCTTCCCGATCTTCCACTCGGATGGGAGGAACAGCGTCGCATTCTCGGCTTTCCGGCCGTCTGAATCGTCTCAGTCCCTTTAGGAGATATCACGCAAAAATCGCTTGCAGAGACTTCTGCAGAAACGAGCGCAATTGGGCGCGCCGCGGAGACCATGTCGGGGCTCTAAGCGCCATCAATGCCCTGCAAGTCGCGGAAAACACGCGACTATCCGTGAGATGGCAATATCAGACTGGTCAGTGGAAAGTGAATGGTGGGCGACCTTGGAATCGAACCAAGCGTGAGTCGCCTCGAGGGAGTTACAGTCCCCTGCCACACCTTGCGGCCTGTCGCCCACCGGGGTGCCTAGGAGGCACGCCGGACGCAGATAACGACCGTCGCCTGAGCGGTCAAGCGGGTTTTGTGCCTCCGCGGAAAAGCCGCCTGAACGCGCCCCATTGCGAAAGCGCGACCCCGGCAAGGATCAGCCCCATTGCAAGGAAAAGCCGGGTCTCCAGCGCTTCGCCCAGGAAGATCGTGCCGAGCAGTACAGACCATAGTGGCACCTGGTAGTTGGTCAGCGACAGGAACGTGGCGCCTGCCGTGCGTGCGACCCAGATGCGCATCAGGTTCGCCAAGGCCGTCTGGATCAGGCCCAGGGTCACGATGACCGAAATGACCCACTGGGACGGGACCGACGGCAGGCCTTCGTACCAGAGCGCGGCGCCCGCCACCATGATCCCACCGATCCAGAGCGTCACCGCCGAGAGGCCCACCGGATCGACCGGCGGAATGCGTCGCAAGAGCACAGACGACACCGCGTAGCACGCCGCTGCCGAGAGACAGGCGACACGGCCCGGCAATTCGCCCGCGATGCCGCTCGACCTGAAGGCGTCGGGGCCGATCAGGACTACGACACCCACGAACCCGATGACGAAGCCGATGGACTTGCGCAGTGTCATGCGCTCGTCCGTCAGGACATGCGCCAGCGGCAGCACCATCAGGCCCACCGCGGCCATCGAGACACCGGCAAATCCAGCCGTCACGAACTGCTGTCCCCACGAGAGCGCCATGAAGGGCAGGGCGGTCGATAGAGCTCCGACCGTGACGATTAGCGATATCGAGGCGCGCGCGCCGGTGGTGAACAGCCGATAACCACGCAGCCGCCAGACCAGGGTCGTCGCCGCTCCCGCCAGCAGGATGCGCGAAGCGGCAAGCCAGAAGGGCGTGATGCCGGTCAGTGCCAGCTCGACGAAGAGAAACGACGTGCCCCAGACCAGCCCCAACACGCCGATCATCGCCCAGCTTCGCCCGTTGATCTGGGTGCTCACGCTCACCCGTGCGCGGCCTTGCTGTCGTCGGGCGCCTGGTCCCGGTCGGTCAGCCCGTAGTCGCGGATCACACCTGCGATGCGCAACCGGTAATCCGCGAAATGCTCACCACGGCCCGAGGCCTGCGCCGAACGGTGGTGCGGTCGCTTGCGCCAGGCGGCCAGACTTTCCTCGTCCTCGAAGAACGAGACCGACAGAAGTTTGCCGGGATTGGTCAGGCTCGCGAAGCGTTCGACCGAGATGAATCCCGGGTGCCCATCAAGCTCGTCTCTCAGGCTGGCGGCGATGTCCAGGTAGGCGGTGCGGTGACCGTCCTTCGGCCAGACCTCAAAAATCACGGCGATCATTTTCATTCCCAGGCAACGGAGAAGTGAGGGGCAGGCAAGCTCTTGGTGTGCTTCAGGACCTCGTTCTGTCGGTGGCACGGGCGATCCGCAACCCGTTTCATCAAGTTTGAGACCGGATGAGCGCTTGACCTAAAAGTAAGTATGTGCTTACCGTAAGCAATGGCTTACGAAATGATGTTCTCGGCACTAGCCGATCCGACGCGCCGCGCGGTGTTCGAGATGCTGGCCGACAACCCGTCTCCGGTGTGCGGCATAGCCGCGCGCCTGCCGGTCTCGCGGCCCGCTGTCTCGCAGCACCTGAGGGTGCTGTCCGATGCCGGGTTGGTGTCGGTGCGGGCCGAGGGAACGCGGCGAATATATTCGGTCGAGCGTGACCGGCTGGAGGAGTTGAGGCGCTGGATCGATGGGCTATGGTCCGACGCGCTCGGGGCCTTTGCGGAAGCAGCAGAGAGGGAAGCGAAGAAATGAACACGGAACAAGAGGCGTCCATCAGACCCGTCGTCAAGTCGGTAACAGTGCCGCTGGCACCCGCGGCGGCGTTCGATCTTTTCACGGCGCGGATCAGCGAGTGGTGGCCCATGGGCACGCATTCGGTCTCGGCGCAGGCTGGGCGCGCCTCGCGGGGACTTGCGCTTGCGTCGGGTGTCGGGGGCGAGATCGTCGAAACCGGCGATGACGGCACGGCCCATGTCTGGGGTGAGATCACCGAGTGGGCGCCGGGCGATGCGTTCACCTGCACCTGGCATCCCGGCCGGACCGATGGGCTTCAGACAGTCGTGCGCGTCGAGTTCACCGCCATGGGAGCAGGGACCGAGGTGACGCTCACTCATTCCGGCTGGGAAACGCTTGGCGAAGAAGGTCCGAAGACGCGCGACGGCTACGATGGCGGCTGGAACGGCGTGCTGGCAGAATTCGCCGCAGCGGTCTGAACGAAAAAGGCCGGGCAGAGTGCCCGGCCTTGTCCGATCCTGAAGGCGTCGATCAGTTCTTCGCCTTGTCCACCATCTTGCCGGCGGAAATCCACGGCATCATGCCGCGCAGCTTCTCGCCCACTTCTTCGATCTGGTGAGCGTCGTTGATGCGGCGTGTCGATTTGAACATCGGCTGACCGACGGCGTTCTCGGTCATGAAGTCGCGCACGAACCGGCCGGTCTGGATATCGGTCAGGATGTCCTTCATCCGCTTCTTTGTCTCGTCGTATGGCAGGACGCGCGGACCGGAGACATATTCGCCGTATTCTGCGGTGTTCGAGATCGAGTAGTTCATGTTGGCGATGCCGCCCTCGTAGATCAGGTCCACGATCAGCTTCACCTCGTGCAGGCACTCGAAATAGGCCATCTCGGGGGCGTAGCCCGCCTCGACCAGCGTCTCAAAGCCCATGCGGATCAGCTCGACCAGGCCACCGCAAAGCACGGCCTGCTCGCCGAAGAGGTCGGTTTCGCACTCTTCCTTGAAGTTGGTCTCGATGATGCCCGAACGACCGCCGCCGATGGCCGAGCAATAGGAGAGGCCGATTTCCAGCGCCTTGCCCGACGCGTCGTTGTCGACCGCGACAAGGCAGGGGACGCCGCCGCCCTTGACGTATTCGCCGCGCACCGTGTGGCCGGGGCCCTTCGGCGCCATCATGATGACATCGACACCGGGCTTGGGCTCGATCAGGCCGAAATGCACGTTCAGGCCGTGGGCGAAGGCAATCGCCGCACCTTCCTTCAGGTGGTCGTGCACGTGGTCGCGATAGGTCTTGGCCTGCAGTTCGTCCGGCATGGTGAACATCATCAGGTCGCACCAGGCGGCGGCTTCCTCGATTCCCATGACGGTCAGCCCTTCGCCCTCGGCCTTCTTTGCCGACGGCGAGCCGGGTCGCAGCGCCACGGCGAGGTTTTTCGCACCGCTGTCGCGGAGGTTCAGAGCGTGGGCGTGGCCCTGGCTGCCATAGCCGAGGATCGCCACTTTCTTGTCCTTGATCAGGTTAATGTCGCAGTCGCGGTCATAGTAAACGCGCATCTCGTCCGTTCCTCCGGGTCTCGCATGTTCTTCAAGCTCACGCGCTTCTAGCGAAAATGCCGGGGGATGCAACAGCGGGCGAGAAACGCGAGCGGACCCGGGCGCCAATGTCCTCGGCAGAAAAAATTAGGTAGATGATTT
>JAJDOD010000147.1 GCA_022340315.1 Silicimonas sp.
CCGGCCTCGGTGCCTTTGAACGTCGAGATCATCGACGACGGGCCGGGGCTGCCGCCCGAGATCGCGTCGGAGGTGTTCGAGCCGTTCGTGTCGAGCCGTGAGAACGGCACCGGCCTGGGCCTGGCGCTGGTCTCGAAGATCATCTCGGACCATGACGGCTGGATCAGCGTCGATAGCGTACCCGGCAGGACGGTTTTCAGAATTTCGCTTCCGGTGGCTCCCAAGGAGCCGCAGGAAGACAAGGGAGGGGCAACTTAAATGGATGGCACGATACTTGTCGCAGACGATGACCGGACGATCCGGACCGTTCTGACGCAGGCGTTGACGCGGGCGGGCTGCAAGGTGCACGCGACGTCCTCGCTGGTGACGCTGATGCGCTGGGTGGAAGAGGGCAAGGGCGATCTTGTCATTTCGGACGTCATCATGCCGGACGGCAACGGGCTTGAGCAGTTGCCGAAGATCAACGAGTTGCGGCCCGGTCTGCCGGTCATCGTGATCTCGGCGCAGAACACGATCATGACGGCGATCCAGGCGACCGAGGCGGAGGCGTACGACTATCTGCCGAAGCCGTTCGATCTGCCCGACCTGATGAAACGCGCCGGGCGGGCGCTGGATGTCAAGCGGCGCGCTCCTTCGCCGGCCCAGTCCGAGAGCGGCGACATGCGTGGCGACGATCTTCCGCTGGTCGGGCGGACGCCGGCCATGCAGACGCTGTACCGGCTGATCGCGCGGGTGATGAATGCCGATCTGCCGGTACTGGTCACCGGCGAGAGCGGCACCGGCAAGTCGCTGATCGCGCGGACGATCCACGACCTTTCCGACCGCCGGACTTTGCCGTTCGTCGTGGCGACCGGCGCCGATCTCGAACCGATGGAGGGGCCGGCGACGGTCATCAGCAAGGTGCGGAACGGCACGCTTCTGTTCGAGGAGGTCGCGGACCTGCCCGAGGAAGCGCAGGCGCGCATGGTGCGGATGCTGGACAGCTTCGGGGACAACGGTCCGCGGGTCATGGCGACCAGCCAGGCGGACCTTGCGGCGCGGCTCGACAAGGGCGCGTTCCGGCAGGACCTGTTTTATCGGCTCTCCGGTGTGACGCTGAACGTGCCGTCGTTGCGCGAGCGGGTCGAGGACATCGTTCTGCTGACCGAGCATTTCGCGGCGCGGGCCGAGCGCGACGGTTTGCCGGTGCGCGCCTTCGACAGCAGCGCGATGGAGCTGGTCCGCGCCTATTCGTGGCCGGGCAACGTGCGCCAGCTTGAAAACGTGGTCCGGCGGCTTTCGCTGATCGGGGGCGAGGACAGCATCGGACGGAGCGAGGTCGAGATGGTGCTGGGCAACCAGCCCGCCATCGAGCCGCTGACGGGCGGCAGTGACGAGGACAAGCTCTCGGCCTCGATCATGAAGCACCTGCGACGCTATTTTGACTTGCATGGCGGGCAACTGCCGCCGCCGGGACTTTACCAGCGCATCCTGCGCGAGATGGAGATGCCGCTGATAGAGATTGCGTTGGATGCCACCGGAGGCAACCAGGCGAAATGCGCCGACCTGCTGGGCATCAATCGGAATACGCTGCGAAAAAAGATTACCGAGCTGGATATAAGGGTGACACGCAGGCGGAAATTGATGTAAAACCGCAACAATAGAGTGGCCAATCCGCGACTGTCGGAGATGGTCCATAAAAAACGGCGGTTGCCGCGAAATGCGGCGTATCAATATGGGCGGTATCGCGTGGCGGAGCGGGCGCGGACAGCGACTTGGATAAAATTCAGCCGTCTCAGACGGTTGCGGCGCTTTCAGAATGCGGCGACGATCGGGCTTGTGATCCTTGGCCCGGTGCTTGTGCTGGCGACCTTCCTGGTGCTTGGACCGGTCGATCGTGCGGCCACGCCTTTGGCGCTGCGACTCGTTCTGTTGTCCGACCTGGTCTATGCGCTGGTGATCTCGGCGCTTGTCCTGATGCGCATCGCCTCGATGGTGGCCGCAAGGCGGGCGCGGTCGGCGGGTTCGCGCCTGCACCTGCGGCTGACGGGTGTTTTCGCACTCATCGCGCTGATCCCCACCGTTATGGTCGCGGTTTTCGCGGGTCTGACCATCAATGTCGGGCTTGAGGGCTGGTTCTCGGACCGGGTGTCCGGTGTCGTTGGTGCCTCGCTCTCGGCGGCGGAGGCTTACCAGTCGGATCAGCGCCGCGACCTGACCGAGGATGCCGAGGCGCTTGCGGAGTTCCTCAACAACACCAAGCAGCGGCAGAATTTCGTATCGGATGGCGAGTTGCGGCAGGTCCTCGGGCAGGGTCAGGGGTTGATTCAGCGGGGATTGAAGGAGGCCTATATCATCGACGGAACGGGCCAGATCCGAGCGCGCGGCGAGCGGTCCTACCTGTTCGATTTCGAGCAGCCCGACGAAGAAGCGCTCGCGGCGGCCACGGAAGGCGAGACGTGGATCATCGAGGATCTGGACGTCGACGAGTTTCGCGCGCTCTTGCGGCTCGAGGACTTTCCGAACCGGTATCTCTACGTTTCACGCGTGGTCGATGGCGAGATCATGGGGCTGCTCGATGAGGCCGAGGAGACCGCGCAGCTCTATCAGCAACTCGAAGCCGAGAGGGGGCGGATCGTCTTCGAGTTCGGACTACTCTACCTGGGCTTCGCGGTGATCCTGATCCTGGCTGCGATCTGGCTGGGTCTGTGGTTCGCCGAGCGCCTGGCGCGACCTGTCGGCCGACTGGCCGGCGCGGCCCAGAGGGTTGGCGCAGGCGATCTAAATGTGCAGGTGCAGGAGGAGCCGGGCGACGACGAAATCGCGATGCTGGGACGTCTCTTCAACCAGATGACGCGGCAACTGAAAGGCCAGCGGGACGCGCTTCTGACCACCAACGAGCAGATCGAGCAGCGGCGGCGGCTGTTCGACAGTGTGCTCTCGAACGTGACGGCGGGCGTGATCGGGCTGGATGTCGAGGGGCGGATCAGTTTCATCAACCGTTCGGCTGAGCGCATTCTGCGGATCGAGGAAGACGTGCAGTCTCGGCCCCTGAATTTCGCGGTTCCTGAGTTCGGAGCGCTGTTCACGAAAGTGAAGGATGGCGGGCGCGGCAATGACATGAGCGAGATCCGGGTCAGCCGGGGCGGTGTGGCCGTGACGCTTCTGGTTCGGATCGCGATGCGGCAGGGTGCCGGCGGCGAAGACGAGGGCTACGTGATTGCCTTCGATGACGTGACGGACCTGGTCACGGCGCAGCGGATGGCCGCCTGGGGTGACGTGGCGCGACGCATCGCGCACGAGATCAAGAACCCTCTGACACCGATTCAGCTCTCCGCCGGACGAATTAAGCGTAAGTTCCGCGACCGGCTGGAGGGTGAGGAGGCGCAGTCGCTCGACCAGATGACGGATGTCATCGTGCGGCAAACCAACGATTTGCGACGCATCGTGGACGAGTTCTCGAAATTCGCGCGAATGCCGGAACCGGAGCGGACGGACCAGGACCTTGTGCAGATCGTGCGCGATGCGGTGACACTGCAAAAGGCCCAGGATGACCATGCCATCGAGGCGCGGCTGCCCGAGGGTGAGATTCGCGCCGAGCTTGACGCGACGATGATCGGGCAGGCGTTGACCAATCTGATCAAGAATGCCGGCGAGGCGATCGAGTCGCTTTACCAGAAAGAGGGCGTTCCCGAGGGCCACGAGCCGAAGGTGCTGGTAGAGCTCTGGGTGGCCGGCAAGTCGGCGCATCTCGCGATCTCGGACAATGGCATCGGTCTGCCGGAAGACCGCTCGCGGCTGTTCGAGCCATATGTGACGACAAGGGCGGAGGGCACCGGTCTCGGTCTGCCAATCGTCAAGAAGATCATCGAGGAACACGGCGGCACACTGGTCCTGACCGATGCCGAGCCGCTTGACGGTACCGGGAGGCAGGGCGCCCGAGCCGAGATTACGCTGCCATTGACGGCGGCAGAGCAGACAGAAGGCCTTGAGGCCGCGCAGTAGGGAGAGTTTCAAATGGGCGATATTCTGATCGTAGATGACGAGCGAGACATCCGGGAATTGATCTCGGACATCCTGAAGGATGAGGGATTTACCA
This sequence comes from Silicimonas sp., assembly GCA_022340315.1. Taxonomy (GTDB): domain Bacteria; phylum Pseudomonadota; class Alphaproteobacteria; order Rhodobacterales; family Rhodobacteraceae; genus JAJDOD01. The sequence continues at coordinate 4,079 of JAJDOD010000147.1, forward strand.
CTCGGCTTGCCGGCACCTCGGACGAGGCGATGAGCGAGATGAACAAGGAACCGCCATCTCTGATGATCCTCGATATCTGGTTGAAGGACAGCCGAATGGACGGGATCGACATTCTCAAGACCGTCAAGCGCGACAATCCGGATGTGCCGATCATCATCATCTCGGGGCACGGCAACATCGAGATCGCGGTCGCCGCGATCAAGCAAGGCGCCTACGACTTCATCGAGAAGCCGTTCAACATCGACCAGCTGATGGTCGTCATCACGCGGGCGATGGAGACCTCGCGGCTGAGGCGCGAGAACAGCGAGCTGCGGCGGAAGGACGTTACGACGGCGGAGATGATTGGCACCTCGCCAGCTTTTCGCACGCTCAAGGGACAACTCGACAAGGTTACCAAATCCAACGGGCGCGTGATGCTGAGCGGGCCTTCGGGCGCGGGCAAGGAAATCGCGGCACGGTATGTCCACGCCCATTCCGACCGGGCCGATGGCCCGTTCGTTACGGTCAACTCGGCCTCGATCGAGCCCGATCGCATGGAAGAGGTTCTGTTTGGCCGCGAGAGCGCGGGCAGGGGCATCGAGCCGGGGTTGCTGGAACAGGCGCATGGCGGAGTGATCTTCTTCGACGAGGTGGCCGACATGCCGCTTGGCACGCAGTCGAAGATCCTTCGCGTGCTGACCGAGCAGCAGTTTCAGCGTGTGGGTGGCGGCGACAAGGTTCGTGTCGATCTGCGCGTTATCTCGTCGACAACGCGCAACCTGGAGGACGAGGTCGAAGCGGGCACCTTCCGGCAGGAACTGTACCACCGGCTGAATGTGGTACCGATCGACGTGCCCAGCCTGGCCGACCGGCGTGAGGACATCCCCGAGCTGGCCGCGCATTTCATCGAAGGTTTCAACAAGACACAGGGGCTGCCTCTCCGGAAGGTTTCGGACGAGGCGGTGGCGCTGCTGCAGACGATGAATTGGCCGGGAAACGTCCGGCAGCTGAAGAACGTGATCGAGCGAGTTCTGATTCTCGGTGCCGAGAAGGGCGATATCACCGCCGCCGAAGTTCCCGGCGAAGCGCAGAGCAATGGTGATGGTGAGGATCGCGTTGTGCTTTCGGGGACATTGGCGACGTTGCCGCTTCGCGAGGCACGGGAGTTGTTCGAGCGCGAATACCTGCTGACCCAGATCAACCGTTTCGGGGGCAATATCAGCCGTACGGCCGGGTTCGTGGGCATGGAGCGCTCGGCGCTGCACCGCAAGCTGAAATCCCTGAACGTGGTGACGTCCTCGCGTTCGGGTGCGCGGGTTGCGACCGTGGCGGAGGAAGACACCGAAGAAGACGCCTGAGCGAAACCATTCGGTAAGAGTAACCGGATTAGAACTCGGGCATGACAGTGCCGACAACGATTGCCGCCGCCCTTGAACTGGCCCCTGTGCCAATGTTGGCGGCGGCGGAAAACGGGGCGATTCTGGCAGCCAATCCGGGGATGGAGGCCCTGTTTGGCTATCGGTCCGGTGCCTTGATCGGTCAGCAGGTTCAGGCGTTGGTGCCCTCCGCAATCCACGGGATGCAGAACGGTCCTTTCGCGGGAGTGCCAGATCAGCCACGTATCATGAGGCAGGAGCTGGCGGGAATCACGGTGTCAGGAGAGGAATTCCCACTTCTCCTGGGTCTGAATCCTGTGACTTTGGATGGCGTCGCATGCACGATGGTCTCGGCGGTGGATATCGGACCAGTACTTGCACAGCGCAAACGCCATGAGACGCCGGATGTTGCCGCGGACACCGCGACGATACTAACCGATCATACGGGTTGCATCGTTCTGGCGAACGAGGCGGCACTTCTGCTGACGGGACACAATCGCGACGAGCTTCTCGGCAAACCGGTCGAGATATTGATCCCCGGTTCCGAACGTCGGCGTCATGTGGCACACCGGAAAAGTTACCTCGCATCGGGCACCGGCAAGCAGATGTCGCCAGGCCGGGTCATCAGCCTGATCGACCGGGGCGGCCAGAGCATCCCGGTTCAGGTTTCACTGACACCGGTCGAGGGGGAGGATGGGCGCGGCGTGATCTGCGCCATCGTCGATCTTCGCGAGCAGATCGCGAAGAACCGGATGATCGAAGAGCAGAACCGTGAACTGGTCGTGCGAAACCAGGAGCTTACACAGTTCGCCTATGCCATTAGCCATGATCTTAAAGCGCCGCTGTCGTCGCTACAGGGGCTGATGGCGCTAATGCGCGAGGACATCGACGCAGGCGACACCGGCGGTTTGCGCGCCGATCTCGAACAGGCGCTTGGGATCTGCGAGCGGAGCCGCAAGAAAGTGGAGCGCGTGCTTCACCTGGCCCGCGACCAGATCGACGAAAGCGTCGGGAGGGTGCGGTTGCCTGAGTTGGTCGATACGATCTGGAACGGTTTGCTGCCAGGTGTCGACATCGTCGCGGAGCTTGTTCTGGATATCCTGGTGGACGAGGTGGAAACCAGCGAAACCGGCCTTGAAGTGATCCTGCACAACCTGGTTTCCAATGCGCTGACCTATCACGATCCGAGGAAGGATCGGTTGGTGGTGCGGATCGGAACGGCCATGTCAGCCGGTGCGTTCGTGCTGCAGGTGGGCGACAACGGCGTTGGCATCGACGAAACGCACAGAGACCGGGTGTTCGAACTGTTCCAGAAACTCGACAGCCGTGCCGGAGACGGGATCGGACTGGCGCTTGTGCAGCGTCATGTCGCGCGCCTGGGCGGCATCATCGAGATGGAGAGCGAGCCGGGCCGGGGAACGACCTTCTGCGTCCGGCTACCGCTTGCAGCGTAAAGGATCAGTCATGGAAATTCCTGTGATCATCGTTGACGACGAAAGCATCGACCGGATGATCGCTCAGAAGCGGATCGAGCGTTCGCCGAACGGTCCCCTTTTTCGCCCGATCCGGGAATACGAGGCGGGGGACGTGTTCCTCGGCGATTTCGTTGCGGGGCGGCACAGGCGGGGACCTGGCAAGGCGCTGGTGTTGATGGATGTGAACATGCCGAGGCTGAACGGCTTCGAGACCATCGACGAAATGGCGCGCAGCGCATCCGTCGCGGATGACAGTATCGTGGTAATGATGTTCACCTCCTCGGCCAATCCGCTGGACATCGCGCGCGCCGAGGAGAGACCCCTGGTGAAGGGCTTCATCACAAAGCCCATCGAGGAGGCGGATATCGACAGGATTATCGAGATCTATCTTGCGGAGACCGCCGCCTGATCCGAGATGCAGGGACGCCGTGCAACCTGCGCCTGCCTGGACAGACGAACGACGCGGGCGGCTTCAGGGCGCCATGTAGTCGGCGTCGGTGACGTGCTCTTCCCAATCGACGCGCCGCCCGTCGAGGGTTTCCGCGATGGCGATATGCGTCATCGCCGTGGTGTCGGTCGCGCCGTGCCAGTGACGGACGCCCGGCGGGAACCAGACGATGTCGCCGGGCCGGATTTCCTCGCGCGGGCCGTCCTCGACGCGGGCCCAGCCGAGCCCGGCCGTAACGATCAGGGTCTGCCCCAGGGGATGCGTGTGCCAGGCGGTGCGCGCGCCCGGCTCGAACGTGACCGTCACGCCTCCCACGCGGGCCGGCGGTTCGGCGTTGAAGTCCATGTCCATCCGCACAGTGCCGGTGAAATACTCGGCCGGACCGGGTTTGGAGGCGGTGCCGCCGTTGCGAATGATCCTCATGTGCCTCTCCCTAGATCCTGTTTGCTGTTCCGGTGGCGAGGATATCGCCGGTGGGTTGGCCGGTGGGCGAACCGCCCTCGGGTTCGTCGGAAATGGCGAGCGTCAGGCCGACGGCCTTGCCGAGCAGGGCGTCCGGCACCAGGAAATCGGCGGTTTCCGCCTCGGGCATGACACCGAAGGAGACCGGCGGGCTGCCATCGGCGGGAATGCCCCAAAGTTCGAGCGCCCGTCCGGCGCGGGCGCCGCCCGCGGTCCGGGTCAGGCGTACGGTATGGGCCGTCGCGTCGATCACCGCAAGCACGCCGAGCGAGCCATCGGCGGCCACGATGTCGGACACGAAGAGCGCCGACGGCGCGGTGTCGCGAGGCAGGAACGCGAAGAGGGCGAGGGCTACAGCGGCAGCGCTTGCGAGACCACTGAGCGCCTTCCAGAGGCCGAGGCGCGGCGCGGCGGGGCCGCTGACGCCGAAGAGCCGGTCTTCGAGAGCCCGCCAGGCACCTGGCGGAGGCGCGACCGGGTCGATGTCGTCGGCCAGGGTCACGAGTGTTTCCTGCCACGCGGCGACCTGTGCGGCAAATGCGCGATCGGTAAGCACGCGGGCGCGGGCGGCGAGAAATTCGTCGCCCTCGAGCAACCCGAGCGCGTATTCGCCGGCCAACGCGGCGTCTCCGCCGCCGTCGTCGATATCCGTCTCGCCGCTCATCGCGCCATGCACTCTCTCAGGGCCGCAAGACTGCGCCGGAGCCAGGTTCGCATGGTATTCAGCGGCACGTCGAACTTGTCGGCGAGGTCGGCATAGCTGAGGCCGCCGAGATAACAGTCTCGCACCGCGCTGCGGCGATCTTCGGCGAGTTCCTCCATGCAACCGGCAATTCGCCGCGCCTCGGACCCGGCGATGGCCGCGCCTTCGGGCGTCAGTCCGCCGGCCGGCAGGGTGTCGGAGTAGTCGGCGTAGTCCTCGGTGTCGCGCCGCGCGCGCAGCCGGTCGATCGCGGTATTGCGCGCGATCGTGATGAGCCATGTCATGGGTGAAAGGCCGTTGGCTGAATAGCGATCGGCATTCTTCCAGATTTTAACATAAGCGTCTTGCATGGCGTCCTCGGCGGCGGCGCGGTCATTCAAGACACGCAGGCATACCCCGAAAAGTTTCGCCGATGTGCGCTCGTAGAGGTCTGAAAAGGCGGCTCTTTCGCCGATTCCCGCGCGCGCGATCAGGTTTTCGATGTCTGCAAGATCGTTCACGCTGTCTCCCTTGTTCTCAGGGATAGCGCGGAACAGGCGCGGTGCAACCAAAAAGGGCACGGCCCCCGGGATGAGAGGGGCCGTGCCCGGCACTCGAAAGGCAGTTCGGCGGTTATTTCGCCGTCACGACCTGCATGACGAGGGAGTCATCAATGCGGATCGGCCCGTCTTCCTTGGCACCCAAAGTATACTCGAACACACCCGTGGCCATTCCGCCCGCTTCCGAGTGAACCATAAGCATAAGCATCTCTCCCTGGGCCACGTTCTCCTGGAGGATCGCGGCGACATCGGTGTTCTCGCCAGCACGCAAGGGCGCGTAGCCGACCACCGGTCCCGGCTTCATCTCGGCGTCGGTGCGGTGGACGACCAGCCAGCCGTTCTCGCCTGCGACGACCTTCGACGCGCTGACGATGCCGTTCGACACATCCTGGTCCATGCTTTCGATCATGGGGGCGGCGTGGCCACCGGCGAAAGCTGCTCCGGCAAAGGCGATGGCTGTGGCGGCGGCAATGAAGTGCTTGGTCATGAAGACCTCCTGTTTGTGTTTCATGGCGGAGGCACGGGGCGGGACAGGTGAAAGTTTCGCGGCAGACGAAATTTTTTTTGAATCATTCCGGCTTGGTTGGATGAGCGAGCGTAAATATATTAAATTACAGATAGTAAGCGATAAACCCGGACGTTGAGGAGGGTTTGGTTTGCCGATGGCAAACCGGGATTCGCAGATTGCCCCGGTTCCGGGCAACGCCGCTCGGGCGAAAAACAGCTGGTGCTTGATCCCCGTAGTCCTCCGTGTCAGACAGGCGAAACCGGAACGGCCAAGAGGCTTTTCATGAAGGTGATCATCTGCGGCGCGGGCCAGGTTGGATGGCAGATCGCGCGGCATCTCTCGGGTGAGAGAAACGACGTCACCGTCGTCGACAACAATCCCGATCTGGTCCGGCGGGCGACTGACGCGCTGGACGTCCAGGGCATTTCCGGGCACGCGAGTTACCCGGATGTGCTTGAAAAGGCGGGCGCGCGGGATGCGGATATGATCATCGCTGCGACCCATTCCGACGAGGTCAACATGGTCACCTGCCAGGTGGCGCATTCGATCTTCGAGGTTCCTCGCAAGATCGCGCGGTTGCGTGCGCAGAGTTACCTGACGGCGATCTACTCGGACTTGTATCGCCGCGAGCATCTGCCGATCGACGTGGTCATCAGCCCGGAACGCGAGGTGGCCGAGGCAGCGCTGCGTCGGCTTGCCGCTCCGGCGGCGTTCGATACCGAGCTTTTCCTGGGTGGCAAGGCACAGCTTCTGGGTATCCAGCTTGACGAGGATTGTCCGGTTCTCAATACGCCGCTCAGGCAGTTGACCGACCTGTTTTCGACGCTGCGGGCCATCGTGGTCGGGGTCCGGCGCAAGGACCGGCTGTTTGCGCCAAATCCCGGCGATCAGCTCTATGCCGAGGACCAGATCTACGTAATGACCCATTTCGAGGACATGACGCGGACCTTCGAGATTTTCGGCAAGACGGTGCATCGCCAGGAACGCGTGGTCATTGTGGGTGGCGGCAATATCGGTCTTGCGGTGGCGCAGGCGCTGGAAGGCCGGGCCGAGCGGTTGCGGGCGCGGGTCATCGAGAAGAACCGGACCTGCGCCGAGCGTGCGGCCGATGCGCTGGAGCGTACGATCGTGCTGCATGGCAACGGGATGAGCCGGGAACTTCTGGCCGAGGCCGGGATCGAGCGGGCGGATGCAATCCTTGCGGTGACCGATGACGACAACATCAACCTTCTGGCCAGCGTGCGGGCCAAGCAGGCGGGGTGCAAGATGGCGATCGCGCTGGTCAACGATCCCACGCTCTTGCCGCTGATGGAGCCGCTGGACATTGATGCCTATATCAATCCGCGCGCCACGACGGTCAGTTCGATCCTGCGTCATGTGCGGCACGGACGGGTGCGCGCGGTCTATTCGCTGGGCGATGCCGAGGCAGAGGTGATCGAGGCGCAGATCCTGTCGCCGTCGTCTCTGGCCGGCAGGCAGATCCGCGATATCGAGTTTCCCGAGGGCGTGCTTGTCGGCGCGGTGCAGAAAGGCGACGAGGTGGTACGGCCCACCGGCGATGTTCGGATCGACGAGGGCGATATCATCGTGGTCTTCGCACTGGCCGAAGACGTGCCGGCGGTCGAGCAGTTGTTCCAGGCGTCGATTGACTTCTTCTGAGAGGATAGGGCGCGAAGCGGTGCACTCCGCCATGAGGAGCCTCGGCCGATGATCCGGTTCGAAAACCTTCCCTTCATTGTCATCCTGTTCGGCTTCGCGGCGGCGTCAATGTTCATTCCTGCCGCCTATGCCTTTGCAGTGTCCGATTACGAGGCGTCCCGCGCCTTTTTCTATTCGGGAGTGCTGTTCCTGATCGTCGTATTGATGCTTGCGCTTGCGACCCAGAACATGCGGATCCGGCGTCAGGGACGCAGTCACCTGATCTCGATTCTCGCGTTCTTCACGGTACTGCCGCTCATGTTGGCGGTGCCGTTCAACGAAACCGTTCCGGCGACACGGTTTTTCAACGCGTATTTCGAGATGGTGTCGAGCCTGACCACGACCGGCATGACGCTGTTCGAGCCAGACCGGTTGCCTGACGCGGCGCATCTGTGGCGTGCGCAGGTGGGGTGGATGGGCGGATATTTCGTCTGGGTCACGGCAATCGCGGTCCTTGCGCCTCTGACGCTGGGCGGCTTCGAGATCTCGGCGCGCGGACGGATAGGTGAGGGCGCCCGGCAGGCCGTCAACGTCGCTGATCCGTCGATGCGGCTGAGGCGTTTTGGCGCGCGGCTGCTGCCGATTTATGCCGGACTGACAGGGGCGCTCTGGCTGGCGCTCTATATTGCAGGCGACCGGCCGCTGGTGGCGCTTTGCCATGCGATGTCGGTAATGTCGACATCAGGGATATCGCCGGTTGGCGGTTTGGGCACGACGGAGTCCGGCGGTGTGGGCGAGGTCATCGTCTTCCTGTTCTTCGCCTTCGCGCTTTCCAGGCTGACATTCCTGGCCGATGAGCGCCCTGACGGGTGGCGGAGCCTGCGGGACGATCCGGAATTCCGCCTCGGCCTGGGGATTTGCCTGCTGCTGGCGGTGCTGCTGTTCCTGCGGCACTGGACGGTGACCTTCGAGGATACCGAGCTGTCACTGATCGAGGGGTTGCGCGGAATTTGGGGCGGGTTGTTCACGGTGGCTTCTTTCCTGACGACAACGGGATTCGAATCGCAATTCTGGGAAGAGACGCGGGCGTGGTCGGGATTCGGCGGGTCCGGTGTGCTGCTGCTGGGGCTGGCGGTGTTCGGTGGCGGCGTCGCAACCACTGCGGGCGGCGTTAAGCTGCTCAGATGCTATGCGCTGTCCCAACACGGCATTCGCGAGATGGAGAAACTCGTGCATCCGCATTCCATTGGTACGCCCGGCCGGCTGGGGCGGGAGTTCCGGCGCCAGGGAGCATATGCCGCCTGGGTATTTTTCATGCTGTTCGCGCTGTCGATCGCGGTCGTGATGGTGGTGTTGTCGCTGACCAGCGGTCTGGATTTCGAACAGACGATGATCCTGACCGTGGCGGCGCTTTCGACGACCGGGCCTTTGGTCGAAAGCGCGGGTGCGGCGCCCATCGACCTTGTGGTGCTGAGCGACCCCGCGCGCGTGCTTCTTTGCGTCGCGATGGTGGTCGGAAGGCTGGAAGCTATCGCGATCATCGCGCTGCTGAACCCCGAATTCTGGCGCTAATTGGCTTTTGCGCATTGGAATCCGTCGCCGGCCTGGGGATAAACACTTGAAAGAAGGGTTGTTTTTGGGGTGGCGTTAGGTAAACTCGCCCGTCATAGTGTGATCACTCAACCAAACCGACCAAAAAGGTCGCAAGAACAAAAGGCTCTGAATATGGCTTCCGACAGACAGAATCTGCAGGACGCATTTCTCAACCACGTCAGGAAGACAAAGGTTCCCGTGACCATCTTCCTGATAAACGGCGTCAAACTGCAGGGGGTCATCACCTGGTTCGACAATTTTTGTGTGTTGCTCCGCAGGGATGGCCAGTCACAACTCGTTTACAAGCATGCGATTTCCACGATCATGCCGTCTCAGCCAATTTCATTGTATGAAGGCGAAGAATAGGGGTGGGGTCTGAGCAGGAGCGCGCAACCCGCGCTCTTATTCTGCATCCCGACATTACAAGCAATCCTGACCGGCGCGATGCCCGTTTCGCGCTGGACGAAGCCGTTTCGCTGGCGCATGCGCTCCCGGGCCTGGACGTGGCGGGCGCAGATATCGTGCGATTGCCGAAGCCTTCGCCGGGGCTGCTGTTCGGCAAGGGAAAGATCGAGGAGTTGCGCGCGCGGATCGACGCGGAAGAAATTGAGCTGGTTCTGATCGACGGGCCAGTGACACCGGTGCAGCAGAGAAACCTGGAACGCGAGTGGAAGGTGAAACTTCTGGACCGGACGGGGCTGATCCTCGAGATCTTCTCGGACCGGGCGGCGACGCGGGAAGGCGTGCTGCAGGTGGAGATGGCGGCTCTGTCGTATCAGCGGACGCGTTTGGTGCGCGCCTGGACGCACCTTGAGCGGCAGCGCGGGGGGCTGGGTTTCGTGGGCGGCCCGGGCGAGACGCAGATCGAGGCGGACCGTAGGGCCATCGACGAACAACTGGTTCGCCTCAAGCGCCAGTTGGATAAGGTGGTGAAAACGCGCAGTCTGCATCGCGAGGCACGGGCGAAGGTGCCGTTTCCCATCGTGGCTCTGGTTGGGTACACGAACGCGGGAAAATCGACGATCTTCAACCGGCTGACCGGGGCGCAGGTTCTGGCAAAGGACATGTTGTTCGCGACGCTCGACCCGACCATGCGCGCCGTGAAGCTGGAGACGGGACGCGAGGTTATTCTGTCGGACACCGTCGGGTTCATCTCGGATTTGCCGACCCAGCTTGTCGCGGCATTCCGGGCGACGCTGGAGGAGGTTCTGGCGGCGGATGTCATCTGTCATGTTCGCGACATATCGCATCCCGAGACCGAGGCGCAGCGGGAGGACGTG
>JAJDOD010000177.1 GCA_022340315.1 Silicimonas sp.
AGGTCGCCGGGCGTGGGCAGGTCGGCCACGTGGGTCATGCGGATCACCGCCATCTCGGCGGCCATCATGGCGTTCGGCGCGTGGGCCACTTCTTCGAGCGCCTTCAGGCCCATCTGCCACATGCGGGTCAGAACCGGCATCGAGAGGCGGTCGGCCATGTCGCGGCCGCGCGCGCGTTCATCCGGCGACACCGTGGGATCGTCGGCGGCCTCGGGTGTGATGCGGATGACGCTTATCCAGTGGGTGATCTCGGCAATGTCGCGCAGGATCGCCAGCGGATCGGCGCCATCGGCGTATTGCGCGCCGATCTCGGAGAGCGCGCCGGCGGCGTCGCCGGTCACGATCTGCTCGAAGAGGTCCATGACGCGGCCCCTGTCGGCGAGGCCGAGCATGGCGCGGACCTGCTCGGCCGTCGTCTCGCCCGCGCCGTGGCTGATCGCCTGGTCGAGAAGCGATTGCGCGTCGCGGGCCGAGCCTTCGGCGGCGCGGGTGATGAGCGCGAGCGCGTCGTCGGTGATGCCGGCACCTTCCGCATCGGCGATGCGGCGGAGCATGGCGATCATGTCCTCGGGTTCGATGCGGCGCAGGTCGAAGCGCTGGCAGCGGGAGAGGACGGTGACCGGAACCTTGCGGATCTCGGTGGTGGCGAAGATGAACTTCACATGCGCGGGCGGTTCTTCGAGCGTCTTGAGAAGCGCGTTGAAGGCGCTGGTCGAGAGCATGTGGACTTCGTCGATGATGTAGATCTTGTAGCGCGCGGTGGCGGCGCGGTAGTGCACGCTGTCGATGATCTCGCGGATATCGTTCACGCCGGTGCGGCTGGCGGCGTCCATTTCCAACACGTCCACATGGCGGCCCTGGTTGATGGCGACGCAATGCTCGCAGGTGCCGCATGGGTCGGTGGTGGGGCCGCCCGTGCCGTCGGGGCCGATGCAGTTCATTCCCTTGGCGATGATCCGCGCAGTGGTGGTTTTGCCCGTGCCCCGAATACCGGTCATGATGAAGGCCTGCGCGATGCGGTCGGCCGCGAAGGCGTTCTTCAGGGTGCGCACCATCGCGTCCTGGCCGACGAGATCGGCGAAGGTCTCGGGCCGGTATTTCCGGGCAAGGACCTGGTAGGTCTTGTCAACGGTGTCGCTCATGGGTTCCCGGTCGGATTCGTCACCGCGCGAGGTTAGACCGGGCGCGGGACAGGGTCCACCGGATCAGGCAGCGAGATAGCGGTAGATTTCGTCCTTGAGCGCGGCACGTTTCTTGCGAAGTTCGGTTTCCGCCAGGTCGTCCATCGGTTCGACGTTCGTTTCGGCGCGATGCACCGCGCGATTGATGTCGTGGTAGTCGTCGAAAAGTTTCGCAAAATGGGCGTCGCTGGATTTCAGGTCGTGCATTTTTTGGACGTGCTCGGGGAATTCCTCGGGCAGTTCGTGTGGTGTGTGGCTCATGGCGTGTCTCCTTCTTGTCGCCAGATTGGGCGCGGCGGAGGGGAATGCCATGATCTGCGTCAAGTTTGGACTAGAGGAACCAGAGAATGACGCCGGTGTTTGCGGCGCCGAAAGCCAGGACGGCGGCAATCAGGGTCATGCGCTGGCTGCCCTGGCTTTCGGTTTCGTGTTCCCTCAACCGCTTATGGGCCTTTTCGGCGCTATTGCGGGCGGCCCAGAATATCATGATGGCCACGATTATGAATATCTCGCTGACCGCGCGTGGCACCCAGCCGGGCTCGAACTCGCGGAACACGGCCTTCAGGCCGAGCGCGACGCCGACGCAAGCCATGCCCGTTCGCATCCAACTTGCGAAGGTGCGTTCATTGGAAAGTATGGTGCGGTCTTCTGACCGGTTGGTGCGAATTTCGGAGAGATCGTTCTCGTTTGGCATGTTTGCAGGCTAGTGCCGGAGCGCGGCGGTTGCCAGCGGTGGGTGACGCGCTGTAGTCTCGGCCCTGCCGCACGGGGCGGCATCCTGGTTCGCGGACAGCCGAGCACGGCACCCCGAAGTTACCTTCAGACACCCATTCGGTGTTTCTCATGCCCGTTCCAGCGAACCACCGGGCGACCCGATGAGGAGCCCGAACATGACATCCATCAAACAGTTGCGGCGCGACGCCAAGTCGCTGAGGAAGGCCTTCGAGGCGGGAGACGCGCTGGCGCGTCAACGCGTCGAGGCAGCGGGGCCGCGGGATGAGTTGAGCGGTCTGAAGCACGCGGATTTTCTGCACGTGATCGCGCGCGAGCGGGGTTTCCGGTCGTGGCCAAGGCTGATTTTCTCGGTCGAGGCGCTGGGCATGGACCGGGCCGAGAAGCGGCAGCGCATGATCGTGGCGCTGTTCCACGGGCAGGCTTGGCGGGTCGAGCAGTTGCTGGAGGCCGACCCGGATCTGGCGGAGGGCGATTTTCACCTGGCCTGTGCGCTTTACGATCGCGCGGCGGTTGAAGCGGCGTTGCGGGACGACGCGGGGCTTGCGATTGCCGTGGCATCCGACCGGCGGCCGATTGTCTGGCTTGCCGCGTCCCGGCGGTTCCAGACGCGGCCCGACCTGGAGGCGGACATGTTGGCTATTGCCGGGTTGCTGCTGGCGCATGGGGCGGATGTCAACGATGGCGTTCAATGGGCCGAGGGGCACATGCTGTCGGCGCTATATCTGGCGATCGGCGCGGGGGACAACATGGCGCTTGGCCGGTGGCTGCTGGAGCATGGGGCGGATCCGAACGACAATGAGTCGCTCTATCATGCGACCGAGTTGGGGCATCACGAGGGGCTGAAACTTCTGTTGGCGCATGGCGCGAAGCCGAACGGGACCAATGCGCTTTTGCGGGCGATGGATTTCGACGATGTGGCGGCGGTCAGGATGCTGCTTGCGGCGGGGGCCGATCCGGATGAGTTCGACGGCTCGGATGTGGGCGGCGAGCGCCCCTGGGTTTATCCCGCGCTCCATCAGGCGGCGCGGCGGATGTGCTCGCGCGAGATGGTCGATGTTCTGCTTGACGGGGGCGCCGATCCGGCGCGGGTGCATGACGGGATGACCGCCTATGCGCTGGCGCGGGCCTATGGCAATCAGGCGGTATCCGGGGCGCTTGAAGCGCGCGGGGTGGCCACCGCATTGTCGCCGGTTGAAGCGGCCCTGTCGCGGGTGGCCGAGGGCGAGGCGGTGCCGCTCGATCCCGAGGCCTTGCCGGAGGCGGTTCGCCATATCTTGCGGGAAATGCTGCATATTCCGGGTCGGCTGGAGCATGTGAAGCAACTGGTGGAAGCGGGATTGCCGTTTGACACGCCCGACCCCGAGGGGCTGACGCCGGTGCAGGTCGCCGGCTGGGTCGGCTTGCCGGAGGTGATGGGGTATTTCCTTTCGCTTGGGCCGGACTTGACCCATGTGAACGGCTACGGGGGCACGCTGTTGTCGACGATCATTCATGGTTCGGAGAACAATCCGACGCGGGAGGGGCGCGACTATGAAGGTTGCTTGCGGCTGGCATTGGAGGCCGGGGTTGCCTTGCCGCGCCGCGCGGCGCAGTTTGCCGGCGATCTGGCGCTGGCGGCCTTCCTGGAAGACTGGGCCGAGGCGCATCCCGAGCAGGTGGTGGAGGACGGGGTTGTTTGACTACCGAATAGCCGAGGTTTCCTGTGGTGGCGGCTGGCTGGGCATCGGACCGATGCCGGGACGCATGGGCACCTATGACGCCGACCTGAATGCCATTCTGCGCTGGGGCGCGGGACTGGTTCTGACAATGACCACGCGCCGGGAACTGGAGCGCTGCGGGGCCGAGGGGATGGGCACCGATCTTGAAGCGGCGGATGTTGCCTGGCGCTACTTGCCGATTCCGGATTTCGGGGCGCCTCCCGACAGCACGGCAGCGCTCTGGCCCGAGGTCTCGGCCACCGCGCATGGTTTGCTGGACCGGGGCGGCCGGGTCTTCGCGCATTGCTACGGGGGCTGTGGGCGGTCGGGGATGGCGCTGATGAGGCTGATGGTCGAAGCGGGCGAGGACCCAGGTCCGGCGCTGGAGCGGCTGCGCGTTGCCCGGCCCTGCGCGGTGGAAGCCGAGGGGCAGCAGGCCTGGGCGTCAATCCCGATGTACGAGCGCAACGGCTGGTCGAAGTGACCGGGCCGAGCGACAGCCGGCGGTTCCTGCTGACACTCCTTTTCGCGGTCTGGGCGATGGCATTTGCCTATTCTTTCCATGTATTTGCGATTGCCGCGCCTTCAGGCGACGGATTCGCGCGCGGGCTGAACCGGGTAATGCAGTTCCTGGGATGGCAGGGTGTTGCCGGTGTCGTCGCGGTCGCCGTTTTCGGAGTGTCCCGCGCCTGGCCGAAAGGCTCGGCAGTCCGGCGCATGGGAGCCGTGCCGCTGTTTCTTGCCGGTTTGCTGGTCGCGGCAATCCTGGGAACGATCCTCTGGGCGCGGATGTGAGGGAGTGGGTGAGAGGCTGGACAACGACCCAAGCGGGGCTCGTTACGGCTGCTTCCTTCCGGACCTGACCGGGTTGGCGAGGTGCTTGCCCGCGCCAACCTCTCGGCGCTGATATAGGCCGGGCCGCCCGGTTTCGCAAGTCGGCAGAAGGGCGGCACGGTGTCTGCAGGACCCACGGCGGGGCCGCCTGGTCGGTTCGCGCGCGGCTGTCCCGTATCGGCCACAGGCCAACTTCATGCAAGAACTGGCGTAATCGTCAATCCACGGTTATCCTCAACCCATCTGCCACGGTACCCGGACCGGGCTGGCAGCGTTCGGTGAGACCGCCTCGGCAGTGATTGTCGCCGGCCATCTGCCGCGTTTTCGGGGAAGCTTTCGGGAGGCTTAAGATATGCTGCGAATCCTGGCTTTCATTTCGGTTATTCTGGTGTCGTCTTCGATGGTATCCACGCAGGCGAGAGCACAGGGCGCCTATGTCGAGACAGATATTCCGGCGAGCATCGAGTCGTGCCTGAAAGGCTCCCTTACCCAGTTGTTTGGTATCAATCGAAGCGATCGTGCGTCTTTGTTCGAGTATTTCCTGTCCAACATAGATGCAGAGCTATTTGGCCGGTACAATTACAAGCGGGCGTGGGTCGACTGGGGCAAGAATTCCGAGATCAAGCGCCTGGCCATCTATGAGTACTTCCAGCTCATGGCGGGAAGGCGCGGCGAACATCAGGGTGATACGACGTCCTTCGAGGCGCGATTGGCCGACCGTCCAATCGTGACCGGAAAAGACATCCACCACATTATTGCAAGGGTCAATTTCGCCGGCGGCAGCAGCACGACGATCGTGGTTTTCACTCATGGGTGCGATGCCTTCGGGTTCATGTATGGCGGCGCCAACCTGCGCGCCTTTGTGGATGCGAGCACGGTTGAGCGGCTTTATCGGGCCGGGAAGCGGTCACCTTTCTAAAAGGCCCCAGATCAGTGCGGACCGCCCAAGGTAGGGCGATCCGTTCTTGCAGCGGTCAGAGCTTGAGGCGGAAGAGCGCGAAGCCGTCGGCACCGTCGCCCGCCGGTTCGATCACGGCGCCCTTGACCTGGTCGACGTAGTCCGCGGCTTTCGGGCCAGTCTCGAAGACAACCGAGGTGTCCGCAAGCGGCGCAAAACTCCAGTTGGCGTCGGCCGCGGGCTCGATCGTGCCCTGCTCGACGATGTAGCGCACGATGACGTCGCGGTTGGTGTCGGGCGCCTCGAAGATGGTGGTCGAGCCGTCGGCGCCGGGGAAGGCGCCGCCGCCGCTGGCGCGGTAGTTGTTGGTGGCGATGACAAACTCCATGTCGTCGGTCACCGGCTGGCCGTTGTAGGCGAGGTTGACGATGCGGTTGGCGTCCGGGTTCAGCGGCCCGCCCTTTGGGTCGTATTTCGACGGCTGGCTGAGGTCGATCTGGTAGGTGACGCCGTCGATCACGTCGAAGTTGTAGGAGGGGAATTCGCCGTTCAGAAGCGGCTGGTCCTGGGTGCCGGGGGTGACCTGGTTGAACATGCCCGCCGAGCGTTCGAGCCAGTCCTTCACCTGCGCGCCAGTCACTTTCACCGCGCGGACTGTGTTGGGGTAGAGGTAGAGGTCGGCCACGTTCTTGATGGCCACGTCGCCGGCGGGGACGTCGGTGTAATAGTCCGGGCCTCCGCGTCCGCCCGCCTTGAAGGGGGCGGCGGCGGAAAGGATGGGCAGGCCTTCGTACTCGGTGCCCTTCATCATCTCGGCGATGTACCATTTCTGCGCGATGGACACGATCTGGACCGAAGGATCGTCGGCCACCAGCGCGAAGTAGCTGTGGAGCGGTGCGGCGGTCTTGCCGACGGCACGGCGCACGTAGTCGAGGGTTGCCTCGTGGTCGGCCTGCGTGGCGTCGAGAACGGATTGCTCGCTTTCGACGAGTGCCGTGACCGAGCGATCCTCGTTCCGTTTGGAGATCGGGCGGGTTTCGACCGCGCTGGTGACCACACGCCATTCGCCGCCCTCGCGTTCGAGCATCAGGTCGATGACGCCGAGGTGCGAGCCCCAGAAGCCGCCCATCGTCGCGGGTTTGCCGTGGATCAGGCCCTTCTCGGCATCGACGGCGGCGTAGTCGGCGTAGGTGGGTGAGGGGAAGACCAGGTGGCTGTGACCGGTGAGCAGCGCGTCGATGCCATCGACGGCGGCGAGGGGCACGCTGGCGTTCTCAAGCCCCTCGGTCTCGTCGGCCGAGCCGATGCCGGAATGCGAGAGCGCGATGATGATGTCGGCGCCGGCCTCGCGCATCTCGGGCACGTAGGCGCGGGCGGTCTCGACGATATCGCGGGTGGTGACGTTGCCTTCGAGGTGGCGGCGGTCCCAGAGCATGATCTGGGGCGGCACGAAGCCGATCAGACCGACCCTGATCGGGTGGGTCTGGCCCGTGCCGTCGGTCAGTTCGCGGTCGAGGATGATGTAGGGTTTGATCAGCGTGGTGTCTTTTGTCGGGTCGCTGCCGCGTTCCTTGACCACGTTGGCGGAGACGACCGGAAACTCGGCGCGGGCCAGGGTCTTTTCGAGGAAGTCGAGGCCGTAGTTGAATTCATGGTTGCCGAGCGTCGAGGCGTCGAAGCCCACCGCGTTCATCGCCGCGATGACGGGGTGCAGGTCGCCCGCCTTCATGCCGCGCTCGTAGGCGATGTAGTCGCCCATCGGATTGCCTTGCAGGAAATCGCCGTTGTCGATGAGCATGGAGTTGGTCGCCTCGGCGCGGATGTCGGCGATATGCGCCGCGGTGCGGGCGAGGCCTACGGTGTCAACCGGCCGGTCGCCGTAATAGTCGTAGGGCCAGACGTGCACGTGAAGGTCGGTCGTTTCCATGATGCGCAGATGCGCCTGTCCGGCCTGCGCGCGTGCCGAAAAGGGATGCAATGCGGCGAGGGTCGCCCCGGTCGAGGCAAGGAAAAGTCGGCGGCTCATCTCGGTTCCATAGTGTGTCATGTTCGGGCTCCCTGGAAATTCTTTGAGGCAGTTATCACGGCAGCATGAGACCAGTGTGTCGTCTGCGCAATGGAGATTTGCCAAGTCGGCGTGCCCGTGCCAGATGGGGGCAGGAGGCAGGCGATGAAAGATGCAGAGACGGTGATGTTCGGCGGCTCGGGGCTTGACCGGGCGGCGGAGTTGCGCGGCAATCCCGAGCGGATCGAGGATTTGCTGGCGGCGGGCGGCGTGCTGCCGGTCTGGCGGGGAAAGCCGCTTCTGGATGCCGAAACTCGTTTGCCGGTTTTTCTATCCGCGGATCACGCCGTATTCCGCGACGCGGGCGAAGCGCCGGTGTTCCTTGGAATGGACGACGGCGTGGCGCGGTTCGCGCGGGATGTCTCGGGTTTCGAGCCCGAGACCGACACGGCGACAGTGGGGGCGTTCACCGACCCTTCCGAGCAGCATCATCCCGATTTGACCGGGGGCGAGGTCTTTGCCGAGCTGCGCGCAAACATGGCCGCGTTGACGCCCCGTGCGGCGGAATTGCTGGCGAGCGGCAAGGCGCTGCTGGAGTGGCACCGGACACACAGGTTTTGCGCCAGGTGCGGAGGGCCGAGCGCGATGAGCATGTCCGGCTGGCAGCGCGATTGCCCGGCCTGCGGCGGGCACCATTTTCCGCGCACCGATCCGGTGGTCATCATGCTGATCACGCGAGGAAATTCGGTGCTGATGGGGCGCTCGCCGCATTGGCCCGAGGGGATGTATTCGCTGCTGGCGGGGTTCGTCGAGCCGGGCGAGACCATCGAGGCCGCGGTCCGCCGCGAGGTCTTCGAGGAGGCCGGAGTGCGGGTGGGCGCGGTACGGTACCTGTCGTCGCAGCCCTGGCCTTTCCCGACGTCGCTGATGTTCGGCTGCGAAGGGATCGCGACCTCGGACGAGATCACCATCGACCCGGCGGAGCTTGAAGACGCGTTCTGGGTCACGCGCGAGGAGATGATGGCGGCGACCGCCGGTTTGCGCGAGGATATTCGGCCAGCCCGCAAGGGCTCGATCGCTCGGTTCCTGATCGAAAAGTGGCTTGCAGACGCTTTGGACTAGGTGCGATGACGGGGCCATGAAGTTCTCAGCCCGAGAAGATGTTGAAGCCCCCCTTGAGAGCGTGTTTGCCGCGGTCTCGGACTTCGACGCCTTCGAGCGGCGGATGCTGCGCCGGGGCATCGACGTGACGCGGGACGAAACGGTTCCGAACAATCACGCCGGGGCACGCTGGCAGGCCAGGTTCAAATGGCGTGGACGGGAATACGATGTCGATGCCAAGCTCGTCTCGCTGACAGGCGGCGAGGGCTATGTCATTCAAAGCCATGCCAACGGCGTTGACTGCCTGGGGACGGTCGACCTTGTGGCGCTGTCAAAGACACGCACGCGCATGCTGGTGTCGCTGGACCTGAAGCCCACAACCTTGTCGGCGCGCATCCTGATGCAGTCGATGCGCCTTGCGAAGTCGAACCTTTCGCGGCGCTTCAAGCACCGGATCGGCGAGTTTGCTTCGGGCATCACCGCCTGATCAGGCGCTGCGAAACCTTTCGAGGGCGAAGTTCAGAAGTGGTGAGAGGAACGCCGCGGCGAGCGCGGCGATCAGGAAGGTGACGTAGATCGCGCCGATGATCTCGCTCAGCACGTCCCACTCGAATGTCTTCATGGCACTGAAGACGCCGAGGGTGAGGGCGCTGATCCAACCCGCTCCCGACAGACCCGCCAGCGCAGCGAGCCGCAGCCGGTGCGCCATCGGCAGGGCGCCGAAGCGGCAACCCGCCCAGGCCATCAGGGTCGGCAGGCCGATCCTGCCGATCAGGTAGGCGTTGACCGTCAGAAGCGCGACCACGCAGAGCTTGGTGATCAGCTTGGGCGAGAAGTTCTCGGGCGCGAAGCCGGTGCGGAGCCAGAGCAGCACGAGGCCGCTGGCCCAGAAGAGTGTCAGGCCGAAGGCAACGGTCCGGTGGAACCGGTGCAGGTCGTCAAACTCGTGGTCCTGAAGCGGCCGGAACAGCGATCGGGCTGCGCAGAGATCGGCCATGATCGCGACACCAAACCCGAGAGCGAGGCCGACGAGATGGGCGGCGCGGGCGGCATCGTTGATCACAGATAAATCCATCGTCATTCCCAATACGCTGTGCGTCTCGACCGGAGCGCTCCCAAATACGGGCTCCGTTAACCCTGAATGCGACGACGTTTCCGCGAAAATGTGGCAGGTATTGGACACGATTATGACTAAGCGGAAACGCACTGTCGCAGTGAGGTGTCGGGAAGGCTGGCCTTGGCGGAGATGATTCGCTATTCTTTCCTCAGACCCGGCAAACGGGCGAGAGGCAGCGAGCAGGTCTCATGACAGAAATGGTTTACGGTTCGGTCCCGGCGGGCGAAGGCGAACCGATTCTTCCCCGGTGGTGGCGGACCATCGACAAGTGGTCGATGAGTTGCGTTCTGTTGTTGTTCGGGATCGGCCTGTTGCTCGGGCTGGCCTCGTCGCCGCCCCTCGCCGAGCGCAATGGCTTCGGCGCGTTCCACTATGTCGAGCGGCAGGTTCTCTTTGGGTCGATGGCCCTGGTCACGATGTTCGCGATCACGATGATGTCGCCCAAGATGGTGCGGCGCCTTGCCGTGATCGGGTTCGCCTTCTCGTTCGTCGCGCTGATGCTTCTGCCGTTTCTCGGGACGGATTTCGGCAAGGGCGCGGTGCGGTGGTACTCGCTGGGCTTCGGCTCGCTGCAACCTTCGGAGTTCCTGAAGCCCGGCTTCATCGTCCTGGTGGGCTGGATGATCGCCGCTTCGAACGAGGTTGCGGGCCCGCCCGGCAAGACCTATTCCTTTGCGCTGGCGTTGATCATCGTGCTGCTTCTGGCGTTGCAGCCGGATTTCGGACAGGCCTGCCTGATCCTGTTTTCGTGGGGCGTGATGTATTTCGTCGGCGGCGCGCCGTTTCTGATCCTGGCCGGGATCGCCGGTCTTACGGTCGTGGGCGGGGCAATGGCCTATGAGTATTCCGAGCACTTCGCGCGCCGGATCGACGGGTTCCTTTCCGCCGAGGTCGATCCGACCACGCAGCTTGGCTATGCGGCGAACGCGATCCGGGAAGGCGGCTTCTTCGGGGTCGGCGTGGGAGAGGGAACGGTCAAGTGGTCGCTGCCGGACGCGCATACCGATTTCATCATCGCGGTCGCGGCCGAGGAATACGGGCTGATTCTGGTGATGGTCATCATCGCGCTATACGCGACGGTCGTTCTGCGCTCGCTCTTCCGGCTAATGCGCGAGCGTGATCCGTTCATCCGGCTGGCGGGAACCGGGCTGGCCTGTACCTTTGCCATGCAGGCGATGATCAATATGAGCGTTGCGGTGCGGCTTCTGCCTGCCAAGGGCATGACGCTGCCCTTCGTGAGCTATGGCGGTTCGTCGCTGGTGGCGGGCGGGATCATGGTGGGGATGCTGCTGGCGTTGACGCGGAAGCGTCCGCAGGGCGAGATCCGGGATTACCTCGTCAGGGCGGGGCGGTGAGTTCCGGGCGCCACCTTGTGATCGCGGCGGGCGGAACGGGCGGGCACATGTTTCCCGCGCAGGCGCTTGCCGAGGAAATGCTGTCGCGGGGCTGGCGGGTGACGCTATCGACCGACGCGCGCGGCGCGCGCTATGCGGGCGGGTTTCCCGATGCCGTGCGGCGGCGGCAGGTGACAAGTGCGACGCCTGCGCGCGGCGGGCTGCCCGGCAAGATCGCGACACCGTTCCGGATCGGATGGGGCATGGCCTCGGCCCTGCTGCAGTTCCTGGTCGACCGTCCCTCGGTCGTGGCGGGGTTCGGCGGCTATCCGTCGATCCCGGCGCTGGGCGCGGCCTGGCTGTTGCGGGTGCCGCGGCTGATCCACGAGCAGAACGGTGTTCTGGGCCGGGTCAACCAGGTCTTCGCGCGCCGCGTCGATGCGGTGGCTTGCGGGACGTGGCCGACGGTCCTGCCGGAGGGTGTCGAGGGGACGAACATCGGCAACCCGGTGCGTGCCTCCATCCTTGCGTCGGCCGGGCGGCCCTATCCGAAAAGCGACGGGAAGCTTTCGCTGGTGGCCTTCGGAGGCAGCCAGGGCGCGCGGGTGATCTCGGACACCGTGCCGCAGGCGGTGGCGCTTCTGCCCGAGAGCCTGCGGAGCCGTCTGCGAGTCGCGCATCAGGCGCGGCCAGAGGACACCGAGCGGGTTCGCGCCTTGTACGACGCGGCGGGCGTTTCGGCTGACATCCGGCCATTCTTCGACAACATGGCCGAGTTGATGGCGTCGGCTCATCTTGTCATCTGCCGTGCGGGCGCCTCGTCTGTGGCGGACCTGAGCATCATCGGCCGGCCCTCGATCCTGATCCCGCTGGCAGCGGCGATCCGCGACGAGCAGACCGCGAATGCGCGCGGGCTGGTGGATGCCAATGCCGCGATCCTCATGCGCGAGAGCGCGCTTGACCCCGCCTCGCTTGCGGAGCAGATGATGCTGATCCTGACCACGCCCGACGTCGGCAAGCGCATGAGCGAAAACGCCCTGGCCCAGGGCAAACCGGATGCGGCCGCCAAGCTGGCCGGTCTTGTCGAACGACTTGCAGGAGGATGAGATGAACGCAGCCGCCGCGACCAAGCTTCCGACCGAGATGGGACCGATCCACTTCGTGGGTATCGGAGGGATCGGCATGTCCGGGATCGCCGAGGTGCTTCTGGAAGCGGGCTACATCATCCAGGGCTCGGACCTGAAGCGCTCGAAGATCACCGACCGGCTGGAGCAGAAGGGCGCGCGCATCTTCGAGGGGCAGCGTGCGGAGAACCTGGATGGTGCCGAAGTCATCGTGATTTCCTCGGCTATCAAGCGCGGCAATCCGGAGTTGGACGAGGCGCGGCGGCTAGGCCTGCCGGTGGTGCGGCGGGCCGAGATGCTGGCGGAGCTGATGCGGCTGCGCTCGAACATCGCGGTGGCGGGGACGCATGGCAAGACGACGACGACGACGATGGTGGCGGCGCTGCTCGATCACGGAGGCATTGATCCGACCGTGATCAACGGCGGCATCATCCATGCCTATGGGTCGAATGCACGGGTCGGCGCGGGCGAGTGGATGGTGGTCGAGGCCGACGAATCGGACGGGACCTTCAACCGGCTGCCCGCCACGATCGCGATCGTGACCAATATCGACCCCGAGCACATGGAGCACTGGGGCACGATCGAGAATCTCCGGAAGGGCTTCGACGATTTCGTGTCGAACATCCCGTTCTACGGGCTGGCAGTGCTTTGCACCGACCATCCGGAAGTGCAGGCGCTGGTGGGGCGTGTCACGGATCGCCGCGTGGTGACCTTCGGGTTCAACGCGCAGGCGGATGTGCGGGCGGTCAATCTGCATTATGAGCGAGGTGTGGCGCATTTCGACATCGAGCTGGCCGATGGAGCGCTGATCGAGGGCTGCACCTTGCCGATGCCGGGCGATCACAACGTCTCGAACGCGCTGGCCGCAGTGGCGGTGGCGCGGCACCTTGGCATGAAGTCGGTGGAAATTCGCGAGGCGCTGGCCGGGTTCAAGGGCGTCAATCGCCGCTTTACCCGCGTGGGTGAGGTCGGCGGCGTGACCATCATCGACGACTATGGCCACCACCCGGTCGAGATCGCGGCGGTGCTGAAGGCGGCGCGGCAGGCGGTGGAGCCGGGGGCACGGGTGATCGCGGTGCATCAGCCGCACCGTTACACGCGGCTCTCGTCGCTTTTCGACGATTTCTGCGCCTGTTTCAACGAGGCAGATGTCGTGGGCATTGCCGAGGTCTATTCCGCGGGCGAGGATCCCATCCCTGGCGCGAGCCGCGAGGACCTGGTCGCGGGTCTGATCCGGCATGGGCACCGGCACGCGCGCGCGGTGGTGAGCGAGGACGATCTGGAACGGCTGGTGCGCGAGCAGGCTCGGCCCGGCGATATCGTGGTGTGTCTCGGCGCGGGCACGATCAGTGCCTGGGCGAACGGGCTGGCTGCGCGGCTCTCGAAGAACGCGGCCTGAGGCTCGCCGCCCTTCGGGCGTCGACCCACCGGGGGCTCTGCCCCCGCACCCCCGGGATATTTTTGGACCGATGAAGGGCCTGTGTGCCGGGTCAGAGAAGCCCGGCGTCGCGGAAGAGCGTCTTGAGATCGGCCTCGGGACGGGCGCCGTAATGCGAGATCACTTCGGCCGCGGCGACACAACCCATCCGGCCCGCCACATCGAGCGTCGTGCCGGTGGCATAGCCGTATAGGAACCCCGCCGCGAACTGGTCGCCCGCGCCTGTGGCGTCGACCGGTTTGACCGGTGTCACGGGAACCGAGACGGTGTCGCCGCCTTTCACCAGCAAGACATCGTGGCCCGAGCGCGTGCAGACGGCGAGGCCGGCGTCTTGTGCAGCCTGTTCGAGTGCGGTCGAGAGGTCGGTCTGGTAGAGCGATTCCCATTCGTGTTCGTTGCCGATGACGTAGTCGAGTTCCTTCACGAGGTGCCGGAAATCCGGGCGATGACGATCGACGCAGAAGGGGTCGGAAAGCGCGATGCCGGCGCGCCCGCCGCCCTCGCGGCAGAGGCGGGCGGCGCGCTGGAAGGCGGCCTTGCCCTTGTCCTTGTCGAAGAGGTAGCCCTCGAGGAAGAGGACGCTTGCGGTGCCCGCCACATCGTCGCCCACATCCTCGGGGCCAAGCTCCGACGAGATGCCGAGATAGGTGTTCATCGAGCGCTCGCCATCGGGCGAGACGAAGATCATCGAGCGGGAGGTTGGCAATTCACCACCCGGCACCGGCGCGTTGACGAAGCCCGCGCCAACGGCATCAGCGTAGAAGCGTCCGAGCGCGTCGTCGTGGACGCGTCCGATGAAACCCGTTTTCAGGCCGAGATTGCCAAGCCCCGCAAGCGTGTTCGCAACCGAGCCGCCTGGCGCCTGGACACGGTCCTTCATGGCGGCGTAGAGCAACTCGCCGCGCTCGCGTTCGACGAGTTGCATGATGCCCTTCTCGATCCCCATGAGGTCGAGAAAGCTGTCATCGGCACGCGCGATGACATCGACTATGGCGTTTCCGATGCCGACGACGTCGAAATTCATGTGGTCTTCTCCTCGTAAGCGCAGAGGTCCGCGATCAGGCAGGCCTGGCATTTGGGTTTGCGCGCAGTGCAGGTGTAGCGCCCGTGCAGGATCAGCCAGTGGTGGGCGTGAAGCTGGAATTCGGCCGGCACGTTGTCTTCGATGGCGCGTTCGACCGCGTCCACGTCCTTGCCGGGCGCGATGCCGGTGCGGTTGCCGACGCGGAAGATGTGCGTATCGACTGCCTGGGCGGGGTGGCGGAACCACATGTTCAGGACCACGTTGGCGGTCTTGCGGCCGACGCCGGGCAGCGATTGGAGCGCGGCGCGGGAGGTGGGGACCTGGCCGCGGTAGTCGTCGACCAGGATACGACTGAGCTTGATGACGTTTTTCGCCTTGTTGCGGTAGAGGCCGATGGTCTTGATGTGACGGGTCAGGCCCTCTTCCCCGAGCGCCAGCATCTTTTCCGGCGTGTCGGCGATCTGAAAGAGCTTTTCGGTGGCCTTGTTCACCCCGGCATCGGTCGCCTGAGCGGAGAGGGCAACGGCGACGAGGAGGGTGAAGACATTGACGTGTTCGAGTTCGCCCTTCGGTTCGGCCTCGGCTGCCCGGAAGCGGGTGAAGATCTCGACGAGGGTGGAGTAGGGAAGCTGCTTTGCCATCGGATCGGGTTTTGGCGCATCGTGCGGGACCATGCAATCCCGCATGTTCCGGGTCGCCTGGGGAACGCAGCGCCGCTATCTCTTGGAGCGAGACCCGAGGAGTGGAATGATGAACGCGATGACCGAGATCGAGACCGGATACCATTACCAGTTGATGCGCCGTGCGATCGAGCTGATCGACGGCAAAGCGGGACGCGATCTGACGCTTGATGAAATCGCGGCGCAGATGCACATGAGCCCGGCGCATTTCCAGCGCATCTTCAGCCGATGGGCGGGGGTTTCGCCAAAGCGGTATCAGCAGTGGCTGAAGCTGGACCATGCCAGGAGGCTTCTGGCGGAGCGGCACACGACGCTGGAGACGGCTGACCAGGTGGGGTTGTCGGGGTCCGGACGGCTCCATGACCTTTTCGTGCGTTGGGAGGCGATGAGCCCGGGCGATTATGCCAAGGGCGGTGAGGGGCTGGAGATCTTCTGGGGCTGGTTCGAGAGCCCGTTCGGGCCTGCATTGGTCATGGGAACCGAGCGCGGCATCTGCGGTATCGGGTTCGCGGCCGAGACCGGGGCAGAAAACACGATGGCGGATTTGACCGCGCGCTGGCCGAAGGCGCGGTTTGCCGAGGGTGCCGGGGCCCTTACGCCAATGGTCGAGGCGGCGTTTCCGGCCGAGGGCGAGGCCAGCGCGAAGCTCTTCCTGATCGGGGCGCCGTTCCAGATCAAGGTCTGGGAGGCGTTGCTGAGCGTGCCGACCGGGCATGTGACAACCTACTCCGATATCGCGCGGGTCATCGGGCATCCCAAGGCGGTGCGGGCTGTCGGTTCGGCTGTCGGGCGCAATCCGATCTCCTGGCTGATCCCGTGCCACCGCGCCTTGCGCAAGTCCGGCGGTCTGGGCGGGTATCACTGGGGTTTGCCGGTCAAGCGCGCGATGCTGGCATGGGAGGCGGCTGAAACCGCCTGATATGCGATAACAGCCGCCTGATCTTGTCTATCGGGGGGTGTTGCGCTGATCTCCGCGCAGACCGCTGGCGCCGGAAATTGTTCGGGAACCGAAACGGTGCTAGCGGGTTCAGGAGATGCGCAACACGCGAGGAATACAATGTTTATGAATAAATCAATCGTGCTGGGTGCCGCGGGACTTATGGTTTTGTCGGCTTGTGCGACGGACCCGTCGCAATACCCCGGAACTGAAGGCAACCGGACGCGCGAGGGCGCGGTCGCAGGTGCCGCGCTGGGCGGTGTGCTGGGTGCAATTACCGGGTCGGGCAGCCGGGGCGACGACATCGTGCGCGGTGCCGTGATCGGCGGTGTCGCGGGGGCTGTTGCCGGCAACATCATGGATCGCCAGGCGGCAGAGTTGAGGAACGAGTTCAGCAACGGCCAGATCCAGGTGATCCGGTCGGGCGACAACCTGATCGTTCGGATGCCCAACGCGCTTCTGTTCGCGACCGACAGCGCGTCGCTCAACCCCACCCTGCGGTCGGACCTGCGCGTTCTGGCAAGAAGCCTGAACAAGTATCCGCAATCCATCGTGACGGTCACGGGCCACACGGACAATACCGGGTCGGCGGCCTATAACCAGGACCTGTCCGAGCGGCGGGCCGCGTCGGTCGCCCGGGTTCTGCTTCGCAACGACGTCTCGGGCGCGCGCGTCCGGACTGTCGGCGCGGGGGAAAGCCGCCCGATCGCGACCAACCAGACCGCGGAGGGCCGTCAGCAGAACCGGCGTGTGGACATCACGATCACGCCGACGAACTGACCGTTAGCTCGTCTCTGAACCTCATATGCCGGCGGGCCTGCGGGTCCGCCGTCATTCTTGCAGGGTCCGGAGATAACCTGCGAGAGCTGCAAGCGGTTCCGGCGTGGGTGTGAGTATGCCGTCGCCGGTGTCGACCATGACGCTCGGCTGGTCTTCCATCATCACGCCGAATTCCGGCATGGTCAGGTTGCCGTGCCGCGCGCGGGTATACCCGTCGATGGTCGAGAGAACATCCATCATCGGAAACGTGCCGCCGTTGCGTGCCGCAAGCTTGGTCAGGTCGGCGGGTTTGCGGGCGAGCACGGCGGCGTCCGGGCCGTCGCCTTTGCCCGAGACGCCGTGGCAGGCGACGCAGAACTCGGCGTAGAGGTCCTGTCCACTGCTCTTTTCCGGCGGTGGCGCGCAAGCGGCCGCAATGGTCAATGTTGCCGGGAGTGCAAGTGAAACGATCCGCATTGTGACCCCTCGTTCGGTGCTACGCCGAACATGTAACGGTGAGGGAGCCAAGTCCATGACGCAGATCACTTGCCGGACATGAAAAACCCCGGCGGGTGAGCCGGGGTTTCTCGACGTTCGGGACTGACCGGCTCAGTCGGCGGTCAGAAGCGGCGGCTTCTTCTTCGAGGAGATGCGCTTGGTGGTCTGCTCGATCCGAAGCTCGAGCTTGCCCTCCTTGACGCCGACCTTGACGATGCCGCCCTTGGCGAGCTTGCCGAAGAGCAGTTCTTCCGCCAGCGGCTTCTTGATCTCTTCCTGGATGACGCGGGCCAGCGGGCGGGCGCCCATCTTGTCGTCGTAGCCCTTGTCGGCCAGAAGTTCGGCCGCCGGACGGGTCAGTTCGATATGCACGCCGCGATCCATCAGTTGCGCTTCGAGCTGTAGCACGAATTTCTCGACCACTTGCAGGATCACCTCTTTCGGCAGCGCGCCGAAGCTGATGACCGCATCCAGGCGGTTGCGGAATTCCGGCGTGAAGGTCCGCTCGATCGCGGCCGTATCCTCGCCCTCGCGGCGGTCACGACCGAAGCCGATGGCGGCCTTGGCCATTTCGGATGCGCCCGCGTTCGAGGTCATGATCAGGATCACGTTGCGGAAATCGACGGTCCGGCCGTTGTGGTCGGTCAGCTTGCCGTGGTCCATCACCTGCAGAAGGATGTTG
>JAJDOD010000191.1 GCA_022340315.1 Silicimonas sp.
GGGCATCTCAAGGACTCGATCATGCCGCGCTATGCCGAGCTGATCTACAACGGCTTCTGGTTCTCGCCGGAACGCGAGATGTTGCAGGCGCTCATCGACAAGAGCCAGGAGCACGTCTCCGGCACGGTACGCGTCAAACTCTACAAGGGCTCGGCCCGCACCGTCGCCCGCTGGTCAGACAACTCGCTCTACTCCGAGGCGCATGTCACCTTCGAGGAAGACGCGGGCGCCTACGATCAGAAGGACGCTCAGGGCTTCATCCAGCTGAACGCGCTCCGGCTGAAACTCCTCGCCGCGCGCAATCGCCGCCTGAAAAAGTCCTGAAAATTTGAATAAAATTCGCCTTCTTTCTGGAAAAAATATCCTGGGGGAGGCGCGAAGCGCCGGGGGCAAAGCCCCCCACCCTCTATTTTCGCTGCACCGACGCGATACCGACGTAATACCGACGTAATACCGACGTTCGGATCCGCGTCTTTTCGGCCGAAAAGCACGTCCGAATCGAATCCGCGCGAAAATCGCGCGCGCCGTCAGGAAACCGTTAACCTGCGCGCCCAAAGGTCCTCGTAAAACGGTATCGCCGCACGGGCCAGGGCCGCGTCCCGGCCCGCCAACTCCGGTAGCGGCCCCTCCGCCCCGGCAAACCCGGTCGAGCGATGCACCGCCCCATACCAATGCGGCGCCCAGGCCCCGTCAAAAGGCTTCGGCCCCGCATCCCAGGCCAGCATGGCCGGGTCGAAATCCAGCCCGATCTCGCCGCAAAGGCGCCGCAGCATCCCCTCCGGATCGTCCCGCACATCGGCGCTGTCGATCACCGGCCCCGGAAACCGCTCAAAGATCTCCACCTGCTGCTCGAACCCGATGTCCCTCAGCGTCGGCTCTTCCCGCTTGGCCGCATAACTCGCCACCACCCGCGCCGGATGGCGGATCAGGTGCACGTTGACGCAACCCAGCGCCCAGTCCAGCGGGAAGCCGTCGCACATGTGAAACCCCATATGTTTCATGTACCAGTGCGGCTTGCCTTCCGGAACGGGGCCGGAACAAAGCTCGGCGACAGCCGCGGGATCGGCGTTGCCAGCCGCAAGCACCGCCTTGCGCATGGGGTGGTCGATGCCGGTTCGGGCAAGGTACGCGGCATAGAAAGGTTCATCCCAAGCCGCGAAATCTGCCCTGTTTCCAAAGGCATATAGACAGGCAGTCGAGAGGTTTCTCGGCCCTGACCACATCGCGATCTTCATATCCGGCTCCCCTGTCTTGCATGGAAATCAGCTATACGTACCCGCTGAAACAACTCTCACACTCCTGCGACCTCACGCGGGCGTTAATGGACCTGTGCGCATCGCTAGCCCAAGTTCCGCCCAACACTTCGGAGGAAACCGACCATGAACGCCCAGACCGCAAAAGCCCCGCTGCTGATCCTTTTCATCGCGATTGCCGTCGTCCTGCAAGCCGCATCCGCCCAAGCGGCGTCGAAAAAAGCCTACTTTGCAGGTGGCTGCTTCTGGTGCGTCGAAGCAGACTTCGAGAAAGTTCCCGGCGTCAGCGAAGTCGTCTCCGGCTATACCGGCGGAAAAACCGCGAACCCGACCTACAAGCAAGTCTCCAAAGGCGGTACAGGCCACTACGAAGCCGTCGAGATTCGCTACGACGATGCCAAGGTCAGTTATGACCGCCTGTTATATCTCTTCTTCCGCTCCGTCGATCCAACGGACGCCGGCGGCCAGTTCTGTGACCGGGGCGAGAGCTATCGCACGGCCGTATTCGTCAGCACCCAGGCCGAACTGGACGCAGCCAACAAGGCAAAGGCCGAGGCCGAGAAAGATCTGGGGCAAATGATAGTGACCCCCATTCTGCGGGCCCAGAGGTTCTATGACGCCGAGGCCTATCACCAGGACTACTACAAATCTTCCGAGATCGTCCTGACCCGGCGCGGCCCGAAATCGAAGGCGAACGCCTACAAGTTTTACCGCAACGCCTGTAAACGCGATCGCAAGATCCGCGCGCTCTGGGGCAACGCCGCGCCCTTCGCAAGCTGAGGTTTCGGCTTTTCCCGCAAGGGCCGGCTCGCTAGAGTTGGCCCGACACTTGGGGGAAGTGAGCAGTGAACACGGCCAATGCCGCCGTCACCCCGATGATGGCGCAGTATCTGGAGATTAAGGAGACGCACAGGGATGCGCTCCTGTTCTATCGGATGGGCGATTTCTACGAGCTTTTCTTCGATGATGCGGTGGCGGCGTCGCAGGCCCTCGACATTGCGCTGACCAAGCGCGGCAAGCATCTTGGCGACGACATACCCATGTGCGGCGTGCCGGTCCACTCCGCCGACGGCTACCTTTTGACTCTGATCCGCAAGGGCTTCCGCGTCGCGGTTTGCGAACAGTTGGAGGACCCCAGCGAGGCCAAGAAACGCGGATCGAAGTCGGTGGTCAAACGTGGCGTGGTGCGGCTTGTCACACCAGGAACCCTGACCGAGGAATCGCTTCTGGAAGCGCGTCGACACAACTTCCTCGCCGCACTCGCCGAAGTCCGTGAAGACGCCGCCATCGCCTGGACCGACATTTCGACCGGCGAGGTTCGGGTAGTTTCGATCCCGCCCGCAAGGTTCGGTCCCGAACTTGCCCGCCTTGCCCCGCGCGAAGTGATCGTCTCCGATTCTCGATACGCCGACTACACCGATTTCGAGAGCGACATGGGCCTGTCACTGACCCCGCTCGCGCCTGCCAGTTTCGATAGCCAGTCCGCAGAGAGGCGTCTATGCAGCCTCTGGCGGGTCCAAAGCCTCGACGGTTTCGGACAGTTCTCGCGTGCCGAGCTTTCGGCGCTCGGCGCCCTCGTCGATTATCTCGATCTGACACAGAAGGGAAACCTTCCGCTTCTGCGCCCTCCGATCCGGGAAGCAGGCGACTTGATTGTACAGATCGACGCGGCAACCCGCCGAAATCTCGAACTCACGCGGTCGCTCTCTGGTGGCCGCGAAGGCTCGCTGTTGCACGCCATCGACCGCACAGCAACCGCAGCCGGCGGAAGGCTGCTGGAGCGACGAATCTCATCGCCGTCCCGCGACTTGATGACAGTTCAATCGCGGATCGACGCGGTGGGCTGGCTGGTTGATGCCCCCGACACGCAGGGCGCGATCCGCGCTTGCCTGAATCGCTGCCCGGATATCGAACGCGCTTTGTCGCGGCTGGCGCTTGACCGGGGTGGGCCGCGCGACCTTGCCGCGCTCAGGAATGCTCTGTGCGAAATGCCTGCGCTGGCGGACCTGGCGCCCGACCATGCCAAGCGTCTGTCCAGCTTCGACGACCTTCGTGACCTGCTGGAAGATGCGCTGATCGCAGAGCCGCCGCTTTTGGTCCGCGACGGCGGTTTCATTGCGCCTGGATATGACGCCGACCTTGACGATGCGCGAAAGCTTCGGGATGAAGGCCGCGGTGTCATCGCCGGACTTCAGGCCGACTACGCGTCCGAGACAGGTATTGCGTCGCTGAAGATCAAGCACAACAACGTGCTGGGCTATTTCATCGAGGTGACGACGACCCATGCAGAAAAGATGCACGGCCTGTCCGACCGGTTCATCCACCGGCAGACGACGGCGAATGCGGTGCGCTTTACCACCGTTGATCTGTCCGAGATGGAAACAAGGATTCTCAACGCCGGCGCGCGCGCAGTCGAGATTGAAAGACGTCTCTATGAAAGGCTGAAAGGCACGATTCTGGACCAGAACGCGGCGCTTGGCGACGCGGCGCGCGCACTGGCCGAGCTTGATGTGACCCAGGCATTTGCGTTCCTCGCCAGGCAGGAGAAATGGTGCCGGCCCAAACTTGATACAAGCCTCACTTTCTCCGTAGACGGCGGTCGGCATCCCGTAGTCGAAGCTGCGTTGAGGCGCGAGGGCGGAACGCCTTTCATTGCCAACGATTGCGAACTGGCGGCGGACGGCGAGGCGTGCGTGACTCTGCTGACCGGCCCCAACATGGCAGGCAAATCCACCTATCTGCGCCAGAACGCGATTATCGCTTTGCTTGCGCAAGCGGGCAGTTTCTTACCCGCGGATAAGGTCCACATCGGACTTGTCAGCCAGATATTCAGCCGTGTCGGCGCCGCCGATGACCTCGCGCGGGGCCGCTCGACCTTCATGGTCGAGATGGTCGAGACCGCCGCAATTCTGAACCAGGCGGACAGCCGTGCGCTGGTCATCCTCGATGAGATCGGTCGCGGGACGGCCACATATGACGGTTTGTCCATCGCATGGGCAACGCTCGAGCACCTTCATGACGTCAACCGCTGCCGCGCGCTCTTCGCTACCCATTACCACGAAATGACCGAACTGGCCGAGCGTCTGGAGAGGGCTGGCAATGCCACGGTCGCCGTCAAGGAGTGGGACGGCGAAGTGATTTTCCTGCACGAGGTTCGACGCGGCGCGGCGGACCGAAGCTATGGGGTTCAGGTCGCGCGGCTGGCTGGACTGCCCGATAGCGTTGTCGAGCGCGCACGGGTCGTTCTTGATGCGTTGGAGAAGGGTGAGCGCGAGGGGAAGGGGCACCAAAAGGCCCTGATAGATGATCTTCCGCTATTCTCGGCAGTGGCGCGAATGCCGGAGAAATCGACGAAAGCCTCCGAACTAGAGACAAAAATGGCTGAGGTTAACCCCGACGATCTTACACCTCGGGATGCCCTGGCGCTTCTATACGACCTGAAAGCCCTTGTTCCGACGAAGTAAGTCTTAATTCGCCTTCATCGAACTGACCCCGACCCGCGCGGGCCGCAGAAGGCGGTCGTGAAGCATGAACCCATCGGCCTCGACCTGAACGATCTCTCCGGCCTTGGTGCCAGGCACCGGCGCCTCGAACATCGCCTCGTGATGCTGAGGATCGAACTTGTCGCCAACCTCCGGAGAAATCGGCTCGATCCCGTGTTTCTTGAAGACGCTGATCAGTTCGCGCATCGTCAACTCGACTCCTTCGATCATCGCCTTCGAGCTTTCGCGCGCCTCGTCCGGTACCGCCTGCACGGCGCGCTTCATGTTGTCGAACACCGGCAGAAGATCGCGAGCCAGCTTGGAGCCGCCATATTGTTCGGCCTCGCGACGGTCGCGCTCGGAACGCTTCCGGGAATTTTCGGCATCCGCGAGGGCTCGCATGAACTTGTCCTTCAGATCGTCACGCTCGGCCTGAAGAGCGAGGATCATCTCGTCGGCCTCGGGATCTTCCATCGCCTCGGGATCGGTGATGTCGATCAGGTCGTCTTCGTTCGCCGGTTTCTTTGCCTCTGCGTCGCTCATCGCTGCCCTCGATCTGAAATCAGGCGGCCCACCAATTGGGCCGTGTAGTCAACAATCGGTACAATGCGCCCGTAGTTCAGACGGGTCGGGCCGATGACACCGACCGCACCGATAACCTTTCGGTCTGCGTTCATATATGGAGAGACAACCAAAGAGGAACCGGAAAGTGAAAAAAGCTTGTTTTCCGAACCGATAAAAATCCGAACCCCTTCACCCGCTTCGGTCAGCTCCAGAAATTCTGCGATGTCGCGCTTGCGTTCCAGGTCGTCAAAAAGTTCGCGGATGCGCGAAAGCTCCTCCTTCTCGCCACTTTCGGCCAAGAGGTTGGATCTGCCGCGGACGATCAGCCGCTCGTAATTCGTGCCCTCGTTTTCCCAGAACGCCGCTCCGCCTTCGACAAGATTCCGTGCGAGAGTGTCGAGTTCCTGCCGTCGGTTCTTGATCTCTGCACGCACGACCTGCTCAAGTTCGGTGAGCGTCCGTCCTGCAGCAATGGCATTCAGAAAATTCGCCGCCTCCCGATAGGAGCTTGCCGTCTGACCGGTCGGAGGCTGGAAGAACCGGTTCTCGACATGCCCATCCGCGAAGACAAGGACGGCAAGCGCACGGTCCGGGGCAAGGCTTACAAACTCGATGTGCTTCAGTGGCGCTTCATGCTTGGGTGCCAGAACAAGGCTGGCGCCATGCGTTACGCCGGAAAGGACGGAACCGACACGATTGAGTATGCCGGCCACGTCCAAATCGTTCTCGCTTAGTCGGCTCTCTATGGCATCGCGGTCGGAATCGTTCGGATCGCCAACCTCGAGAATGCTGTCGACGAACAGCCGCAAGCCGACCTCGGTCGGAATCCGGCCAGCCGAAACATGCGGCGCCGCAAGCAGTCCCATGTATTCCAGGTCCTGCATGACATTTCGAACCGTCGCCGCGCTGACCTTCTCGTTCATCTCGCGCGTCAGGCTGCGTGACCCAACGGGAGACCCCGTGTCTAGGTAGCCTTCGACAACCCGGCGAAAAACCTCGCGCGAGCGGTCGTTCATCTCTTCGAGAAGTTTGCCGGTATCGTTCATCAACCACGTTTCCAGAAGGGCGATGCAATTAAAGGAAATGCGCCGCCATCGTCAATCGGGGTTGAAGCGCAAATGCCCGGCGACTATCACCCGGGACGTTCAACATGAGGTGATGACATGAGGCCATCAGGTCGAGAAACGTCGGAAATGCGAGCCGTTTCGATTGAAACAGACGTTTCGCGTCATGCCGAGGGGTCCTGTCTTATCAAGTGCGGCGACACGCATGTTTTGTGCACCGCATCGGTCGATGAGCGCGTTCCGCCCTGGATGAAGAACTCGGGCCTTGGCTGGGTGACGGCCGAGTATGGAATGTTGCCGCGTGCGACTCATACCAGAGGCCGCCGCGAGGCCAAGAATGGTCAATCCGGGCGGACACAGGAGATTCAGAGGCTTGTGGGCCGCAGCCTGCGGGCTTGCGTGGATCGTCCTGCCCTGGGCGAGCGCCAGATCATCGTGGATTGCGATGTTGTTCAGGCCGACGGGGGCACGCGTTGCGCTTCGATCACCGGCGGTTGGGTTGCCTTGCGCCTGGCGGTCAACCAGTTGTTGAAGGCAGG
>JAJDOD010000109.1 GCA_022340315.1 Silicimonas sp.
GGCGCACTGGCGAAGCGCATCATTGTCGAATTTGCGCAAGCGCAGGCGCCTGACCTTGCCGGGTGGATCGAGGAACACGTCCCCTTCCCCGCCACGATGGTCGACCGGATCACCCCGGCGACGACCGAGGCCGACATTGCCGCGCTTGCCGAGGACCGGGGTTACTACGACCCCGCCTGCGTGGTGCACGAACCGTTCCGGCAATGGGTGATCGAGGACGATTTCACTGGCCCCCGCCCGGCATGGGAGCGCGCGGGCGCACAATTCGTCCGCAGCGTCGAGGCGCACGAGACGATGAAGCTGCGCTGTCTGAACGGCACCCATTCGGCGCTGGCCTATCTCGGCTATCTCGCAGGCCACCAGACCATCGCGGAGGCGACCGGCGACCCTGCATTCGCCGAACTCTGCCGGAAACTCTGGGCCGACGAGATCCTGCCGACCGTCGAGACGCCCGAGGGCGAGGACACCGCGGCCTATTGCGCGCGTCTGCTCGACCGCTACCGGAACCCTTCGATCCGCCACCGGACATGGCAGATCGCGATGGATGGCAGCCAGAAACTGCCGCAACGCATCCTGGGCACGATCTCCGACCGGTTGGCGGCCGGACAGGTCCCGCGCGGGCTTTGCCTCGTCGTTGCGGGCTGGATGCGCTACGTCGGCGCTGTGGACGAGAAAGGCCGCGAGATCGACGTGCGCGACCCGCTTGCCGGGCGGCTCAAGGCGGCCTGGGATCAGGGCGAGGATGCCGCGGGCAAGGTGAACGCGTTCCTTGAGTTGGGCGAGGTCTTCGAGCGCGGGCTGGCCGGAAACGCCGCGTTCCGCGACGAGGTCACGAGCGCGCTCGCTACCCTGCTGGATGATGGCGCGAAATCGGCGGTGGAAGCCTGTTTCGCCTGAAGGCGCCTCAGACTGGTCCTGCGCTGGCGGGAAAGGCGACGCGGACGCTGTCTTCCGTGAAGGACTTGAAGCTCTTCGACCAGACCCGGTCAGGCCAATGGATATCGAGCGTGCGCGCGTGCGGACGGTAGGCCGCCGAATAGAGCGTGCCGAAGCCCGATGAGAACGCGGTCGAGTAGAGCGGCGGCTTGAGAAACGCGCTGACGAATTTCTGCTGCGTCTCGGGGTGCAGCGTCAGGCGTTGCAGCAGGAACCGCTCGCGCTCGACCGTCGCGGTAAAGCGCGCGTGGCTCGACCACTCGACGCGTTCCTGGTGGTTGGTGGCGACAGCGGCATGGGTGACGACGGTCGGCCGGTCGGGGCTTAGATAGGCGGTCAGGAACCGGCGCTTCGCATCCAGAACGGTCACGTTGTAGCTCATGTGGCAGGGCACGCGCTTGAGAACCTCGCCCGCCTCCGCCGCCGTGGTGCAGGTCTGCAGGAGATACCGCAGGATCAGCGGCACGCCGAAACCCTGCCCGACCTCGCGACGCCCGCCAAAGGTCAGCGACGCGGCAAGACCGGCATCGTTCATGCCATCGACCAGACCGAACAGCCCGTCGGTCGTGCCGATGACGCCGCGCCCGTTCCATCGGCTTTTCAGCACGATCGCGTCGAAAGCGTCCTTGTCATAGTCGTAGTTCCGCACCAGCAACGGCTCGTCGCCCGGCCAGATCGCCTGGCTGCAACCCGCCAGGTACTTCGGGGGACAGTAGAAGCTGAGAAACCGCGCCTCGGCATCGCCACCACCGGCAAGCTCGCACAGCGTGTCGTAGAGACCGAGAATCTCGGGCATGTGCTTTTTGATGGCCTGGCGCGATTCGTGATAGGTCGGGCGGCCGGACACGCCCTCGCGCGCCCACCATTTCGCGTAGGACGGCCAGTATTCAGCGAATTGCCGCGCCCATTTCGGGCCCGGCGCATCTTCTGCTATGGCGCGGAACACAACACTCATTAAGTCTAGATACGCTTTGCGCCGCGCGGCACAAGCGGCCTTTTACATGATCTTGAAGGCCGGATCCTCGAAGGCCTGCGCCGAGGGCAAGGGTCGAGCCGAATAGGCGCTCTTGATGCCCGCGATCCATTTCTTGGATTTCTCGGTCAGCTTGAAGCCATTGGTCATCGACCGGCCCCGCGTCACCAGGATGCCCAGATCGGCGCCCTCGTAGCGGTAATCGCCCGCGTTCGAGATCCGCAGGAAGAACGCCTCGTCCTCGCTCTCGACGGCGCGGCGGTGATAATCGAAACGGTCGAACACCACCTGTCCGTCCGGCAGCATCTTGTAGATTCCGGACTGGGGCGCATGGGTGATGATGTCGACGTTGTCCTCGGTGTGCTTGATGACCATCTGAGACCAGCTGTCGATCATGTCCGGATCGGCCCAGCGGGAGTTCAACTCCTCGACATTCAGCTTGAAGGGCTTCTTCGAGAACTCCAGCAGGTGGAACAGGAACAGGGGCGCATCGGCATGGGCGAAGGCCGCGTGGTTGGTCATCGACGAGGCGCCGGTGATGCGCGGGTTCAACTCGCCCAACCAGATGTCACCCGTCTTCTTGTCGATCAGGAAATCCAGCTCGAAATAACCGCGATACCCCTCCTTGCGAAGCTGTTCGCCGAACTTGAAGGTCAGTTCGCGCGCCTTGGCGCGGGTCTTCGGCGAGAACGCGGTCGAAAAGATCTCGTTGCCGCACCAGCCGCCGCGATAGGGCGTCAGCTCCTTGAAGCCAACGAGCTCGGTCATCAGCGGGCCGACGATGGTGCCCTCGGAAGTCGCACAAGCCTCGATCGCCGAGCCACGGCAGTCGATCCGCTTCATGATCTTGATCTCGCCCTCGCCGATGATCTCGTGCTCGTGCTTGCGGAAATCGGCCTCGGACTTGATGAAAAAGGTCGTATGGCCGCTGTCGCCAAAGGCCGACTGCAGCACCAGGTCATTGCCCAGCTTGGACTTCTTGCAGATCTCCTGAAGATGGTCATAGCTTTCGACCACCGAGAGCGCGTTGGGCACCGAGGGCACGCCGGCCTTGTTGCCGATGCGGACGGTTTCGATCTTGTTGTCCATGTTGGTGCGCAGCTTGGCCTTGGGGAACCAGACCGTACCGCCCAATTCCTTGACCAGTTTCTCGGTCTTCTCGTCGAACATCAGGAAGACGAACTTGGGCTTGCCCCCGCGCGCCTTGACATAGTCGACCACCTCCTTGTGCTGGAGGAGATAGTTGTTGATGTCCTCGATCGACTGGAATTCGTCATGCGGCAGCTCCGAAGGGCAGAGCACGTTGGGGTGTCGCCCGTCGAAACAGTCCATGTAGCAGATATACTTGAAGTTTTTCACCCATTCGTCGAGGCCGAGCAGGTTGAAGTTCGTGGCCGAGACGAAATAGATCGGGTCCTTGTTGGTGTGAAAGAACCGCCGGATCTCCGAGATGTTCTGCAAGGTCTTCTTTGGCATTGAGAGGTCCTCTCTACTTCGATTTCTTCTTGTGGCCCTTCAGGGCGCTTTCGGTGAAAACCCGTAATCCAAGATCGGGCCGGTAGCCGTGGATTTCGCTCACATCGAGCGCACGCATGAACGACAGGATCTCGGGGCTGATCACCTGTCCGGGCACCAGGATCGGAAAGCCCGGCGGATAGGGGATGATGAACGAGGCCGAAACCAGTTCCTCGCCGTCTTCGAGGCGCTTCATCAGCTTGTCGTCAAGATCGAGATAGTCGCAGTTCTCCTCGTTATAGGCGAGGAAGAAGGCCGAGCGGATGTCGCCCTCGGGCGTCGATGAGCCCGAGCGGAAGGCGTCGTGGAAGCGGCTGAAATCAGGCAGCGGCGGGACATGTTCGACAAGGTTGGCGACACGCTTCTCGAACGACAACCGCTCCATCTTGGACGCGTCGTCGAGCAGGTCGTCCAACTCGTTCGCGACCTCGACCAGAACCTCGATCAGATAGGCAACCGAGGACCGCGTCGTGCCGATATTGGTCATGAAGAGGACCGAGTTGCGCGACGTCTTGTTGATCTGGATGCCGTACTTGTCCATCAGGATCTTGGTCTTGAACGTGTCGCCGTCCCAGCCCGTCCCGCCAACCGCCAGGGTTACGCGGGTGGGGTCGAGCACGAACTCGTCCCGCGCCCAGATCTCCCACTTGTCCGACCAGCCGTCGTGTTGATCGAAGTTGGCATCAATGCCACTTTCGCGGTACTTGTCCGGGATCATGTCCTCGGGCGTCAAGACCTTGAAATACTTCTGTAAAAGCGGATGGGTCGAGACCGCGCGGCGGATCGCCATGGCGCTTTCGATCTGGCGCTGAACGAACTCGAACCCTTCCAGTTCCACCTGGCGCCGGCCGACATCGAGCGAGGCGATGATCTGGTAGTTGGGCGAGGTGGAGGTGTGGGTCATGTAAGCTTCGTGGAAGGCCTGCTCGACCTCGCCTTTGAAATCCATGTCGTTGACGTGGATCATCGAACCCTGGCGCAGCGCAGTCAGCGTCTTGTGCGTCGACTGCGTGGCATAGACGCGAACGCGGGCATCCGGCGGCGCGATCAGGCGGGTCTTCATGAGGGTTTCGTTGTCGGCGCCCTTCAGCTCTTCCTGCTGCTTTTCCCAGGCGGCAACATGGGATTGTTCGCGCAGACGTTTCCGCAAGCCGTTGGCAACAGACATCGCCGTGCGCTGCCGGTAGGTCGGGCTGAAGCGGGCAAAGGCGAACCAGGCTTCGTCCCAGAGGAACACCAGGTCCTTCTTGATGGCGAGACATTCCTCCATGACGCGCTCGACGTTGTAGACAAGCCCGTCGAAGGTGCAGTTGGTCAGCAGCACCATGCGCACCCGGTCCAGCTTGCCCTCGGCCTTGAGCGCAAGCAGCGTGTGCTTGATCTCGCTGATCGGAACCGCGCCATACATCGAGTACTCGTGCAGCGGATAGCTGTCCATGTAGGCCACGTTGGCCCCGGACAGCACCATGCCGTAGTGATGCGACTTGTGGCAGTCGCGGTCGACCAGCACGATATCCCCCGGCCTGACAAGGGCTTGCACGACGATCTTGTTGCACGTCGAGGTGCCGTTCGTGGCGAAGAAGGTCTGCTTCGAACCGAAGGCCCGCGCCGCCATGTCCTGGGCTTCCTTGATCGGTCCCTTGGGTTCCAGCAGGCTGTCGAGCCCGCCCGATGTCGCCGAGGTCTCGGCAAGGAAGATATTGGGGCCGTAAAACGCCCCCATGTCCTGGATCCAGTGCGACCGGCTGATCGACTTGCCCCGGCTGATCGGCATGGCGTGGAAGACACCCGTCGGCTGCTTGGAATACTCCTTGAGTGCCGTGAAGAACGGCGTCTTGTAGCGCCGGTTCACGCCCCGCAGGATGTTGAGGTGCAGCTCGAGAAAGTCTTCCTGGTTGTAGAAGACCCGGCGGCAGCGGCCGAGGTCCAGCCCGGCGATATCTTCGGCCGAGCGGTCTGTGATGAGATAGGCGTCCAGCTCGGGCCGCACCTTGGCGATCAGGCGGCAGGCTTCGGGCCCGTATTCGTAAGGTTCAAGCGCATCGACCTCTTCCACCTCGTTGAACCGCTTCAGGTATTGCTGAATGATCGGAAGCACGTTCTTCGACTTGAGCACAAGGCCGGGCCGCACGATGACCGCCTGGACGTTGTAGTTGAAAAGAATGCCCATCAGCGCGTCTTCAAGGCTGGGAACGATCACCGGTTCGTAAATGAACGGGTCTTCCGCACGGCGGACGCGATGCAGGTTGTTCTTGAGGAACCGCTCCTGGTGTTCATTCACGTTGTCGACGATCAGCACCTCGAAATACGGCCGTCCAAGCGCCCGGTCCTCGGGGGCAAGCGCGCTTTCGTCCTCGTAGTCCTCGTTGTCGATCTCGTCGCCGCCAACCGGAATGGTCCGCCGCCGGTAGGCGCCCGACGCCAGTGCGCGCGCGACACGGCGGACGGAAATCGCCAGGTCCTCGATATTGCGCTGCTCCAGCAACTTTCGGAGGTGCTCGAAGGCATGGGCGCCGGGAAAGGCCCAGTAAAGCTCGATCGGGGCCAACACATCCAGCAGCGTCTCGGCGGTCTTCAGAAGCTTGCTCCCCTGCCGCCCCTCGACCCCGTGGACCAGCATCGACTCGGCGGTTTCGCGCAGCGCGCTCCATCGGTCGGCCCGAAGCTGGGTCGCGCTGAAATAGTCGCTGACCGATGGTAACTTATGGTTCTCGTGCTGCACGTCCATATGCAGGTCCTCCCTACGTTCCCCGTTCGCGGCAAAGCCGTACCAGCGTCAGTCCGTCCCGGTCTTGCCCTTGAACATCGGTATGGCGTTCTCTGCCCGATTATCCGGTGCCTTCCCGGAGAGCGCGGTGCGCGGGTCGCTGACATCGACCCCCGCGCGCGAGCCCTGCTGCGGCGTGATCAACGGTCCGAGCGTTTTCAGATAGCTGTCGGCACCGCTGGTCCGGTCGTATACCGGGAACTCCGCCTCGCGGTCGCGGAAACTTTTCAGCACCTGGCCGAGGCCCTTCAGTCCCGTCTCGCGCTGACGGCGGACGATGTCCAGATCGACCTCGATCGGGAACATGTCCTCCTGCCCCGCCGACTGGTGCAGGACCGTGGCAGACGGATCGACGACAAGCGAGCGCCCGACCCCGCCGGCGGCCAGGCCGTTGACGTCGAAGACATAGCACTGGAACTGCGCCGCCGTCGCGCGCGCGATCGAGATCTCGGCCTCGCGGTCGGTGGTGCCGGTCAGGACCGGGTGCAGCAGCACCTCGACGCCCTGGCTGGTAAGGTGCCGCGTGGTCTCGGGGAACCAGATATCATAGCAGATCGACAGCCCGAAACGGCCCACCTCGGGCACGTCGAAGACACAGAACTCGGTACCTGCCGAAATTCCGTGCTCGTAGGGCCGGAACGGGAACATCTTCGAGTACTTGGCGACGATCTCGCCATCGGGATTGATGACGACCGAAGTATTGAAGATGCGGCCATCCGGCATCTTTTCAAACATCGAACCAGGGATCAGCCAGATCCTGAAGCGCCGCGCGTCCTCCTGGAATTGCGAGAGCGCGTCGTTCGGGAACGGCTGCGCGTACTGGTCAAGCGGGCCATAGGGGGCCAGCTCGGAAAACAGGACCATCTGCGTCCAGGGAAAGCGCGCCATCAGGATCTCGATCCGGTGGCGCATCGCCTCGACGTTGGAATGCAACGCGGAGACGTGCATCTGGACGCCGGCGATTGCGAATGGGGTCATCTAGGTCTTCTGCCTTTTCTGCTCTGAACTCGGGGTCACCGCACCACCAGCACCGGGACCTTCGCGTGGCGCACCACCTTCTCGGTATTCGAGCCGACGAGGAAGGTGGTGATGTCGCCGGCGGGGTGCGCCGCCATCACGATCAGGTCCGCGCCGGTTTGTTCCGCGACCCGGAGGATGCCTTCCGAAACGTGGCCGAGAGCAACATGGGTGTGAACGCGGGTGCCCTGCGGAAAGGTATCGGCGGCGATCTCGGCCAGGTGCACCTTGGCAGTCTTCATCGCCTGTTCCTCGAAATCCTCCGGGAGGTACGAGGAGATCATGCCGACGCCCAGATCGTAGACGACGGAAAGAAGATGGATCTCACCGTCCGAACCGGCGGTTTTCAGGGCCGCTGGCGCGGCTTTCGCCCAGCTTTCCGGGTGGTTCACATCGACGGGCAAGAGGATCTTGTCGAACATTACACTCACGCTCCTTCCGCTTGAGGCTGCGGTGTTGCGCGGCCTGCCCGGCCGCGCTGCATCATCACGACCAATCCCAGAAGGATCAGTGCGGGGATATACATCAGGTACTTGGTCGGCTGCGACGCTGGCTTGCGGACCTTTTCGACCTTCTGATCCCAGTCGAAACCGGCCTCAGCCGCCGGGCTTCCGAAGGCGACGTTGTCGACCACGACCTCGTCACCGTTGATGATGTATTCAAGGCCGGAGGCAAAGAGCCGGTCCTGGCCGGTCTCGCCCTCGCCCACCGGCAACAGTGCCGTGAAGGTCACCGGGTCGCCAACCGCGTTCAGGCCGCTGACCTGGAGCCGCAGGTTCTCGCCCACCGGTGTGTCCATCGCCGCCTGCTCGATGCTGGCGGGCGGCACGTCCTCGAAGGGAGGTGCTACCATGTCCATCCAAAAGCCGGGGCGGAAGAAGGTGAAGGCGATCAGCAACAGCGCGATGGATTCGTAGAACCGGTTGCGCGTCAGGAACCACCCCTGAGTTGCCGCCGCGAAGAGCAGCATGGCTATCGTCGCCGTTATGAACACGAAGACACCATGCACCCAATCGACATTTATCAGCAGCAGATCGGTGTTGAAGATGAAGAGGAACGGCAGCGCGGCGGTCCTGAGCGAATAGAAGAACGCCACGACACCGGTGCGGATCGGATCGCCGCCCGAGACAGCCGCCGCCGCGAAGGAGGCAAGGCCCACCGGTGGCGTCACGTCCGCCATGATGCCGAAGTAGAACACGAAGAGGTGCACCGCGATCAGCGGCACGATCAGCCCGTTCTGCTGGCCGAGCGTCACGATGACCGGGGCGAGCAGCGCCGAAACGACGATGTAGTTCGCCGTGGTCGGCAGCCCCATGCCGAGGATCAGCGACAGGATCGCCGTCAGCACGAGTATCGCGAGGATGTTGCCGCCCGAGAGGACCTCGACCACGTCCGCCAGCGCCGAACCGACGCCGGTCTGGCTGACCGCGCCGACGATGATACCGGCGGTCGCCGTGGCGATGCCGATACCGATCATGTTGCGG
This sequence comes from Silicimonas sp., assembly GCA_022340315.1. GTDB lineage: Bacteria > Pseudomonadota > Alphaproteobacteria > Rhodobacterales > Rhodobacteraceae > JAJDOD01. The sequence goes on from JAJDOD010000109.1 coordinate 8,693, forward strand.
GCACCCGCGACCAGACCCTCGATCAGGTCGGTGAAGCCTGCCGCGATCTCCGAGGCGAAATCCTGGCCCCCGCGCAGGATCGCCATCAGCGGGCGCTGCGTGACAAGGATGAAGACCATGAAGGTCGCCGCCCAGAAGGCCGAGAGACCGGGCGAGAGGCGATCGACCATCAGCGCCCAGACCAGCACGACGACGGGGAGGATATAGTGCAGGCCCGCACGGATCGTCGGCCCCGGCACCGGCAGCTTGGTGACCGGCGCGTTCGGGTCCTCCATCTTCAGCGGCGCCTCACGCGAGGCCACCCAGAGAAGCGCGATGTAGACAGCGGTCAGGAAGCCGAACACCACCCAGAGCGCGTTCGCGCCGAAAGTGGGGCGTATCCATCCCATCAGGTAGTAGACGGCAAACGAGAGCGCGCAGATCGCCGCGATGGTGAAGGCGATCGAGATCAGCCAGGCCACCCAGGGCTTGGGCTCAACCGCGCGCGGCAGGCCTTGCATGTTGGCCTTCATCGCTTCGAGATGCACGATGTAGACAAGCGCGATGTACGAGATCACCGCCGGAACGAAGGCGTGTTTGACCACGTCGAAATACGGGATGCCGACGTACTCGACCATCAGGAACGCCGCGGCGCCCATCACCGGTGGCATGATCTGGCCATTGACCGACGAAGCCACCTCGACCGCGCCTGCCTTCTCGGACGAGAAGCCCACGCGTTTCATCAGCGGAATGGTGAACGTGCCGGTGGTCACGACGTTGGCGATGGACGAGCCCGAGATCAGGCCTGTCATGGCTGAGGAGACGACCGCCGCCTTGGCCGGACCGCCGCGCATATGGCCCATCAGGCTGAACGCGACCTGGATGAAGTAGTTGCCCGCGCCCGCCTTGTCGAGAAGCGAGCCGAAAAGCACGAAGAGGAAAACGAACGAGGTCGAAACGCCCAGCGCGATGCCGAACACGCCTTCGGTGGTGATCCACTGGTGGTTCACGACCTCGGAGAGGTTGTTGCCCTTGTGCGCGATGATCGAGGGCATGTGCGGACCGAGGAACGTATAGGTCAGAAACACGGTGGCGACGATCATCAGCGCCGGACCAAGCGCGCGCCGGGTCGCCTCGAGCAGAAGCAGGATGCCGATCACGGCAACGACGAAATCCTGGGTGATCGGCGCGCCCACGCGGGTCGCGATGTCATCGTAATAGACATAGAGATAAAGGGCAGCGAGAGCGCCGACGATTGCCATCCCCCACTCCCAGAACGGAATGCGATCCTTGGGCGAGCCGAGGAAAATGGCCGCGATCAGGATCAAACCGGGGATGGGCACCCACCAGACCGGAACGCCTTCCTTGGCGCCGGTGAAGAAAAGGGCCGACAGCAGCACCGGCACCACGATCGCCAGGCCAAGCTGGGCAGGTGTCCGGGCCGCGGGATAGGCTGCAAAGGCCAGGAAGATCGCGAATGCGAGGTGGATGGACCGCGCCTCGGTGTCGTTGAAAACGCCCCAGCCGACGATGAAGGGGATAGGCGAAGCGATCCAGAGCTGAAAGAGCGACCAGAGCAGCGCGACGGCGATCAGCAGCTTGCCGACACCACCCGCGGGCGACCGCCCGCCGGTATCCGAGGACGCAACGAGTTCATCGAGTTCCGCCTGGCTCAGCCCGCCTTTCCCGGCGGCCTCGCCTTCAACCGCTGCCGCTTGGAATTGCTTGTCGTCGCTCATGATCCGTCCCCCGATTGTCAGATGGTGTTCCGGGCTGTGTCTTGTTGATTATCGCAACCCGTGAGGAGGCGGGAAGGTCCGCGAACGGGCCTTCCCCTCATGCATTGGCAAAGCGCCGGATCAGTTGATCCAGCCACGCTCCTTGTAATACTGCTCCGCACCCGGATGCAGCGGAGCCGAGAGACCGTCCGCGATCATGTCCTCTTCCTTGAGGTTCGCGAAGGCCGGATGCAGACCCTTGAAGCGGTCGAAGTTGTCGAAGACCGCCTTCACGACCGTGTAAACGACATCGTCAGCCACGTCGGCCGAAGTCACGAAGGTCGCCTTCACGCCGAAGGTCTGTGTATCCTCGTCGTTGCCCTTGTAGAGCCCGCCGGGGATCGTCGCCTTGGCGTAGTACGGATTGTCCGCCACCAGCTTGTCGATCGCGTCGCCGGTCACGTTGACCAGTTTGGCGTCAACCGTCGAAGTGGCTTCCTGGATCGAACCGTTCGGGTGTCCGACGGTATAGATGATCGCGTCCACCTTGTTGTCGCCCAGCGCCGCCGACTGCTCGGCCGGCTTCAGCTCGGAGGCAAGCGCGAAATCGGCATCCGACTTGCCCATCGCACCAAGCACGACGTCCATCGTGGCGCGCTGGCCGGAACCCGGGTTGCCCACGTTCACGCGCTTGCCGAAGAGGTCGTCGAAATTCGAAATGCCGGCATCGGCACGCGCAACGACGGTGAAGGGTTCGCCATGAACCGAGAACACGGCGCGCAGGCCGTCGAACTTGTCGCCCTCGAACTGCGACGAGCCGTTATAGGCATGGAACTGCCAGTCGGACTGGGCCACGCCCATGTCCATGTCACCGGCCTTGATCGCGTTGATGTTGGCGATCGAGCCGCCGGTCGACGGCGCGGTGCACTTCAGCCCGTGATCGGCAGAGCCCCGGTTGACGAGGCGGCAGATCGACTGGCCGACCACGAAGTAGACGCCGGTCTGGCCACCGGTTCCGATGGTGATGAAACGCTCCTGCGCAACGGCGCCCGAAGCGGTCAGAAGTGCCGCACCAAGGATCGCGGCTGATTTGTAAAACTTCATTGCTTTCTCCCAATTGGTAGTCTCGTTGTCCCGGCTCGCTCGACCGGTTGATTGTGCCATAACCCTACACATCTGAAACGAATTGACAAATGCTCAGAAGCTCGGCGGCGTGCAGGCACTGATTATCACGCAGGGCCGGTCTCCGATGTTCCTGAAACGATGCGGCAAACGGCTGTCGAACAAATAGCCCTCGCCGGGGTTCAGGACTCGAACCTGGTCATCGACGGTTATCTCGATAATGCCGGAAATGACGATTCCCGCCTCTTCCCCCTCGTGGCTGAGCAAATCAGGTCCGGTGTCGGTCTTCGGCGGGTAATTTTCGTGCAATATCTGAAGGCTATGCTCCGAAGCGTTACCCAACTGGCGCAGCGAAAGCCGCGCCGCGCCGTCACCCAGCCCGATCTCCTGCGGTGAAAGCTCGATGAATTCGCTGGTGCTGTAGAAGTATTTCGGCGGACCGGCGTTCTCGACCTCCTGGAAGAACTCGGAGAGTGTCATCGGGATGGCATCGAGTAGCGCCTTGAGCGAGGAAACGGACGGGCTGCTCTTGTTCTGCTCGATCATCGAGATCGCGCCGCTGGTCAGCCCCGCACGCGTGGCAAGGTCGCGCTGCGACAGCTTCCGCGCCTCCCGAACCGCACGCAATCTTCCGCCGATATCCAAGCAATCACCCTAAACTTCTAATCCCTGATTGGTATTCTAAGCACCTGAGTCGCCGATCCGTCAACCGAATACTGAAACCCGCAAGAGCAAATATTGTTGAAAATCAGTGATTTTTGTTTTCAGGATGATGGATTTTCAGGCAGATTGACAATTATCCTAATCGTCGTATTAGTATTTTAAGCAGTTCACTCTCTTTCGATGGAGACCTCCATGCCCAGGAAAAACAACGCGTCCGTCGCGAAACCCCGCAAGACCGCGAGCAAGGCCAAAACATCTCGCAAGCCAAAGGCGCCTGTCGTGGTGGAAGCCGTGACGCAAGCGCCCGTCGCCCTCGCCCCGACCAGGACGAACGCCGAGCTTCTCGCCCGCCGCGAGGCCGCCGTGCCGCGCGGCGTCGCCTCGGCCGCGCCGATCTTTGCAGCCCAGGCCGAGAATGCCGAGCTGTGGGACGTCGAAGGCCGCCGCTACATCGACTTCGCGGGCGGCATCGCGGTGCTGAACACCGGCCACCGCCACCCCTCGGTCGTCGCCGCCGCGAAAGCCCAGGAAGACCTCTATACGCATACCTCGTTCCAGGTGGTGCCCTACGAGCCCTACGTCGCGCTGGCCGAGAAGCTGAACGCGCTGGCCCCGGGAGATGCCCCGAAGAAAACGCTTCTGGTCACCACCGGTGCCGAGGCCGTCGAGAACGCCGTCAAGATCGCCCGCGCCCACACCGGACGCCCCGGCATCATCGCCTTCTCGGGCGGTTACCACGGTCGCACGCTGATGACGCTCGGCCTGACCGGCAAGGTATCGCCCTACAAGAAGGACGTTGGCCCCTTCCCGTCGGACATCTTCCGCGCGCCCTTCCCGGATGCCCGCAACGGTGTCACCGTCGATGACGCGCTCAAGGCGCTGGAAACGCTCTTCCTCACCGATGCCGACCCCGAGCGCGTCGCCGCGATCATCCTCGAGCCGGTTCTGGGCGAAGGCGGCTATCACCCGGTCCCGGCCGAGATGTGGCAGGCGCTGCGCGCGATCTGCGACAAGCACGGCATCCTCCTGATCTCGGACGAGATCCAGGCGGGCTTCGGGCGCACCGGGACCTGGTTCGCCATCGAGCATTCCGGCGTCGTGCCCGATCTCATCACCGTCGCCAAGTCGATGGCCGGCGGCTATCCGATCGCTGGCGTCATCGGCCGGGCCGACGTGATGGACGCGCTTGCCCCCGGCGGCCTCGGCGGCACCTATGGCGGCAACCCGGTTGCCTGCGCCGCTGCGCTGGCCGCCATCGAGGCGATCGAGAGCGAGGGTCTGCTGGCCCGCTCGACCGCGCTTGGCGAAACCTTCCGGGCCCGTTTTGCCGAGATCGGCGCACGCACGGCACCCTACCGGATGTGGGACATTCGCGGCCTCGGCGCGATGCTTGCGGTCGAGTTCGTGACCGACTTCGACACCGCGACACCGGACGCGGCCTTCACCAAGTCGGTTATCGGCCATGCGCTGAAGCGCGGGCTGATCCTCCTGGCCTGCGGCATGCACGGCAACGCGGTACGGATCATGGTTCCGCTCACCGCCTCGGACGCGATCATCGAGGAAGGCCTTGCCATCTTCGAAGCCGCTCTGGCCGATGCGATCGCGGTGGAAACCGCCATCGCGGCAGAGTAGGACCGGCTCAACGCTGGCGGGTTTGCCACTCGGGGTGAATCCACGGCTGAAAATTAGACGGCGCAAGAGGCGGCCGGCCAAGCACATGGTCGGCCGCCTTTTCTCCGACCAGGATCGAGGGAGCGTTAATGTTGCCGTTGGTGATCAGCGGGAACACCGAGCTGTCTGCCACCCGCAACCCGCCAACGCCGATCACCCGGCACTCGGGATCGACGACCGCCATCGGATCGTCGACCGCGCCCATCTTCGCGGTGCCGCAGGGGTGATATGCGCTTTCGGCGTGCTCGCGGATCGCGCTGTCCAACTCGTCATCGGTCTGGACATCCTCGCCCGGCTGAAGCTCGGACTTGTAGTATTCGGCAAAGGCCGGCTGCGCGAACAGCTCGCGGGTCAGCCGGATACCGGTGCGGAAGTCGCGCCAGTCGCTTTCGTGGCTCATGTAGTTGAAGAGGATACTCGGCGCGTCGCGCGGGTCCGCCGAACGCAGCGTGACCGCGCCCCGCGAGGGGCTGCGCATCGGTCCCACATGCGCCTGGAAGCCGTGGCCCTGCGCGCCGACCTTGCCATCATACCGCACCGCCAGCGGCAGGAAGTGGAATTGCAGGTCGGGATACTCGACCCCGGCGGCCGAGCGGATGAAGCCGGTGCTTTCGAACTGGTTCGAAGCGCCGGGGCCGGTTCGGGTAAACAGCCAACGCGCGCCCACATAGGCCTTGCCGGGGAGATTCCAGTATTTGTAGAGACTGACCGGCTTCGAGGACGAGGCCTGGACGTAAAGCTCCAGATGATCCTGCAGGTTCTGCCCGACACCGGGCCGGTCGGCAGTCAGGGCGATGCCGTGTTCGGCCAGGTGCGCGGCCGGGCCGATGCCCGAGAGCATCAGGAGCTTGGGCGTGTTCAGCGACGATGCCGCCAGGATCACCTCGGCCTCGGCGCCGATCACCTCGATCCGCCCGCCGCGTTCAACCTCGACGCCCGTGGCCCGGCCATCGGCCATCACCACGCGGCGCGCGAAGGCGCGGACCAGCGTGCAGTTCTCGCGCTTCAGCGCCGGTTTCAGGTAGGCTTTCGCCGCCGACCACCGCTCACCCTGCCAGATCGTGCGGTCGAAGGCGCCGAAGCCCTCCTGCTGGTGGCCGTTATAATCGGCGGTCACCGGATAGCCCGCCTGCCGCCCCGCCTCGACGAAGGCCAGCGTCAGCGGGTTGTCGCGCAACCCGCGCGTGACGTGAACCGGCCCGCCCTGCCCCCGCCAGTCCGGGTCGCCGCCGTGGCCGCCGTCGTGCCAGTCCTCCATCCGCTGGTAGTAGGGGAGAACGTCGGCATAGCTCCAACCAGCCGCGCCCATCTCGGCCCAGGTGTCGAAGTCGCGGGCGTGGCCACGCACGTAGATCATGCCGTTGATCGAGGACGAACCGCCGACGACCTTGCCGCGCGGCGTTGCCAGACGACGGCCGCCGAGGTGCGGCTCGGGCTCGGTCCGGAACCCCCAGTCGTAGCGCGCCATGTTCAGCGGATAGCTCAGCGCGCCGGGCATGTTGATGAGCGGGCCCCAGTCCGAGCCGCCATGCTCGATGACGATGACGCGGCGGCCCGCCTCGGCAAGCCGGAACGCCATCGCGCAACCCGCGCTGCCCGCGCCGACGATCACGAATTCGGCCTGCATAAAGAAAACGCCTCCAGGTTTCCCAGATAGTCATAATCCGAGGCATGGCGGCAGTCCTGCCTGATAGCGGCGCACGCGTTTCCGCGACCGACGCAAGGGCGGGTCAAAAGCCGATCATGCCAGTTCCGGACGCAGGTGCGGTCAGATTTCGCCGCTGTCAAGATCGTTGCCCGCCGTCACGCCGCCGATCAGCTGGTAGGACAGAAGATCGCGGATCGACGCGGGGTCGCGGATGAGTGGCACGAGCGACTTGCGCAAGCCCTGGCGTGCCGTCGCCGCGCGCCGCTCGATCTCGACCGCCTCCTCCAGCGTCACAAAGGCAAAGCGCAGTTCCGCCCCCGCCGCCGCCTGCGCCACGCGCGGCAGATCGGCGGGCAGCACCGACCCGATGCGGGGGTAGCCGCCGGTCGTCTGGGACTCGCTGAGCAGAACGAAGGGGGTCCCGTCGCCGGTGATCTGGATATCGCCGGGGACGATGACCTCGGAGAGGACGCTCAGGCCCGCTTCGCTATGGAATCCGTCCCCTTCGGGCAGGATGCGCACGCCCATGCGGTTGCCGCGGGTGTCGCGCCGGAAGCGCGTCGCCTCGAAGCGGGCGCGTTCGTCGGGCGCAAAGAATTCGGTCTGAAGGCTGGGGACGATGCGAACTGCGCCGCCGGAAAAGCGGTTGTCGGGGCTCAACTTGAGGTTTGTCTCGCTCTTCTGGTCCGGGCCGACCGCCAACCGGTCGCCGTCCGAGACCACGCCGCCCAAGCCAGCGGCGAGATGCGCGCTTCGTGCACCCAATCTCTCGGGTGTCGCGATGCCGCCGCCAAGATGCAGGTAGCCGTAAGCCCCCGCCTCGACCGCACCAATGGACAGCCGCGCGCCTCGCGGCAGCATGTGGCTGGCGTTCCAGACCACCCGCTCGCCCTCGATGCTGGCCCGCATCGGCGCACCGGTCAGCGCGATGCGCATATCTTCGGTGGCTTCAAATTCACCGCCCATGCCGGGCAGTTCCAGCGCCGCAAGAGTATCGCTCTGACCGAGAAGCGCCGCACCTTCCGCGAGTGCCAGCCGATCCGCCGCGCCGCCGCGCGAAAGCCCGAAGGCCAGATAGCCGGGACGGCCCTTGTCCTGAACGCTGACGCCGGGCCCGGCGCGATGGACGATCAACGCGCGCGTCATCGAAGCACCTCGCTGACAGCACCGCCCTGCGGGTCTTCGGCCAGATTGGCCAGTGTCTCGGGCTCGGCGGGCTGAAACAGCACCTCGTCGCCCGGACGCAGAAGGAAGGGGTC
>JAJDOD010000029.1 GCA_022340315.1 Silicimonas sp.
AGCCAGCTCTACGAGCACTGGCTTGAAGTGCCCGATGTTCTGGCCGAGTTCGCGACCCACGCGGAAACGGGCGAGCCGATGCCGCGAGAACTGCTCGACCGGCTGCTCGCCGCTTCGACCTATGACATGGGTTTTCAGACGGTCGAATATATCGCTTCGGCAATGGTCGACCTCGAGTTCCACCTTGGCGAACCGCCCGCTGACCCGATGCAGCGACAGGCGGAGATTCTGGACAGCATCGGCCTGCCGCATGCCATCCCGATGCGCCACGCCACGCCGCATTTCGCGCATGTCTTCTCGGGGGATGGCTATTCCAGCTCATACTACAGCTACATGTGGTCCGAGGTGATGGATGCCGACGCTTTCGAAGCGTTCCGCGAAGCCGGCGACCCATTCGACGCCGAGACGGCCAAGCGTCTGGAAACGCACATACTTTCCGTCGGCGGATCGCGTGATGCGGCCGATCTCTACGTTGCCTTCCGGGGCCGCATGCCGGGACCAGCGGCGCTTCTCAGGGGTCGCGGACTTGCCGCCTAGGGAGAGTTCGGTGCCGCAAACCCGAGATTTCCCAACGCGTTAACTAAGTCACACCTGACCCGTGCTACACTGACCGGGCGCTTATGCGTCGTCGAAGCCCGTGATAGTTTCGCCACAAGGGCAGCAAGGAACATGACGATACGTCAACCTAAACAACGGCCGGTCCGGCTTTTGGACCAGGGCAAGCGCGACGTCCGAACCCAGTTCGGCGCGCTCTGCTGGCGTTCCAAGGGCGACGGGATCGAGGTTCTGCTGATCACGTCGCGCCGCAGCAAGCGTTGGATCATTCCGAAGGGCTGGCCTGAAGACGGCGCGACGCCCGCCGAAGCGGCCATGACCGAGTCATGGGAAGAAGCCGGTGTCGTCGGCAAGGCGCAACCGCTCTGTCTTGGAATTTACAGTTATGCCAAAGGCTTGTCGGAAATCTCGGCGCTGCCATGCGTTGTCGCGGTGTTTCCCGTTCGCGTCGCAAAACTCAAGACCGACTACCCCGAGGTGAAACAACGGCGCCGGAAATGGTTCAGCCGGAAAAAGGCGGCCAAACTCGTGGACGAACCGGAGCTTGCCACCATGATCCGCCAATTCGATCCGGCGGGCCTTTGAGCAGTGGCAGAGATTGAAATACCTCGCAAACCGTCCTAGCTCATCCCCTGGAGGTGAGGCCTGACATGATCCGTTACGCGCTGAAATGCGAAGACAGCCACCGCTTTGAAAGCTGGTTCCAGTCCGGAGCGGCGTTCGAGGCGCTGATGGCGCGCGGACTGGTCACTTGCCCGGACTGCGGCTCGGCTTCGGTGACCAAAGACCTCATGGCGCCCAAGGTGGCCGCCTCGCGCGGCGAAGGACCCGCGCCCAGGGCCATGACCAATGCGCCGGACCCCGATTTGGTCGAGGCGATCAGCAAACTCCGCAAGCATGTCGAGGAGACGTCGGACTATGTCGGCGACCGTTTCGCGCATGAAGCTCGGGCCATGCATGACGGCGACCAGCCGCATCGCCCGATTTACGGTGACGTGAAGCCCGAGGAGGCCCGGAAACTGATCGAGGATGGTGTCCCGGCGCTGCCGCTGCCGTTCATCCCGAAACAGAAAACCAACTGATCAGTCGCCCGGTCGCGGCAGGCTGAAAAGCTCGGTCACTTGCGTATAATCGCGATAGCCCAATCGGGCGAGCGGGTGAAAGGTCAGGATGTCGAACCGCCCGTCACGAACGCAGTCGTCGCGCAGGTGGACGCCAACGACCTCACCGAACACCACGAAATTCGCCTCGCCCGGCAGCTGGACGACCTGTGTCAGCTTGCACTCCAGGCTGGCCGGTGCGTTCGCCACGCGCGAGCAGTTGATTACGCGGCAGGCCTCCCGTGCCACGCCGGCCTTGTCGAATTCGTCGGTTTCGCGCGGCCAGGGGCCGGAGGTGACGTTCATTACGTCCTTCATCGCGTGTTCAACGACATTGACGCAGAACTCGCCTGACAAACGGGCATTGCTGACGCTGTCCTTGGTCCCGTCGCGGTCGGGTTTGGCGGCGGTCGAGGCGAACATGACCTGCGGCGGCACATAGGCGACCGCGTTGAAGAACGAATACGGCGCCAGGTTGTCCTGACCGTTGGCATCGCGGGTCGATATCCAGCCAATCGGGCGCGGTGTGACAATGGCGTTGAATGGGTTGTGAGCCAGCCCGTGTCCGTCCTCGGGTCGGTAAAACATGTGCGTCTCCGGCGGTTTGTCCACACCTGTCCCTTATGCTAACGCGAACCGGGCGAAAAGGTGTGAACGGGATTTGGAACTTATCGAGGAACAACCGGACGATTGGTGGGAGGTCGAGGCCCTCTTCGACCTGGCCTTCGCGCCGGGGCGCGAGGCGCTGTCGTCCTACCGTCTGCGCGACGGTGTGAAACCGGTCGCCGGTCTGTGCTTGGTGGCCCGAGACGAGGCCGGCATCCTCGGCGGTGCAATCCGGTACTGGCCGGTGCATGTCGGCGCGCATGATGCTCTTCTTCTGGGGCCCGTCGCCGTGCATCCGACCCGGCAGGGCGAGGGGCTTGGCGCGCTGTTGATCGAGGCCAGCCTGGCCGGTGCGCAGGACTGGGAACGGGTCATGCTGGTGGGCGATGCGCCCTACTACGGCCGGTTCGGGTTTCGGAGATTGCCGAGTGTGGTAATGCCGCCTCCCACGAACCCTGATCGGGTTCTGGGCCGGGACCTGGCGCCAGGGGCATGGGAGGGCGTCCACGGCCAGGCGCGGCGGTGGGAGCGCGGGTGAGATAGCGCTGAGGGAGGCCCCTGGAAAACTACTCCTCAGGACTTTAGGGCATCGTTCACCGAATCGCAGTTCATACTAGGGGTGGGAGGACGGGGGCTCTCCGGATTGTGAAGTTAACTGAAAATTTACGTTGAATTTTCCAATCCGGCGGCCTGCGATTTCTTCCGCACCAGCACCGAACGCAAATCGTGCATTGCCAGCAAAAGCGCGTCGGACACCGCGTTCAACTCCTCGGGCGTGGCGCTCTGCTGCGCCCAGGTGGCGGTCAGGTTCAACTGGTCTATTGTCCGGCCGATATCATCGAGCGTTCGGGCCTTCAGCATCTCGCGCCGCGCGTCGAGCCATCTCTCGATCTCCTGTCGGTCGGACTCACTCAATGTTCCGTCGCCATGCGCCTTGATCTCTCCGTTCTTCACGTTGACCACGGCGATCTGGTTCATCTCGATCCGTCGCATCCGGTTCTCGGTGTCGACGCGAAACACCACCGCGCCGTTTTCGCGCACGCGGAAGTAATACTCGGGCAAGCGCGTCATGTGAGCGACGCGCAGAAACTCTGGATGCGCGACAGGGCCTCGACCAGCACTTCGTCCGCCGCCGCATAGCTGACGCGAAAGGCTGGCGACACTCCGAAAGCCGCACCGAATACCACGGCCACTCCCGTTTCCTCCAGAAGCGCCCGGCAGAACGCCTCGTCGGTCTCGATCCGGGTGCCCTTCGGCGTCCGCTTGCCGATGCAGCCCGTGATCGAGGGATAGACATAGAACGCCCCCTCGGGCACCGGACAGTTCACGCCTTCGGCAGCGTTCAACCCCGCCACCACAAGATCGCGCCGACGCAGGAAGACCGCGACGCTCTCTGCGATGTAGTCCTGCGGGCCGGTCAGCGCCTCGACCGCGGCCCACTGGCTGATGGTGCAGGGGTTCGAAGTCGACTGCGACTGGATTTTCCGCATCGCTCCGATCAGCATTTCGGGCCCGCCCGCATAGCCGATCCGCCAGCCGGTCATGGCATAGGCCTTGGACACGCCGTTCACCGTCAGAGTCCGGTCGTAGAGCGCGGGCGCGATTTGCGCCGGCGTGCGGAACTCGAACCCCGGAAAGGCGATGTGCTCGTACATGTCATCGCTCATCACCCACACGTGGGCGTGGTGCTCCAACACATCGGTTAGCGCCTTCAAGGCCTCGGGCGAATAGCCCGCTCCGGTCGGGTTGGACGGAGAGTTGAAGATCAGCCACTTCGTCTTGGGCGTGATCGCGGCCTCGAGCTGTCCGGGTGTGATGCGAAATCCGGCCTCGATCCCGGCCTCGACGATCACCGGCGTTCCGCCTGCCAGCCGCACCATGTCCGGATAGCTGACCCAGTAGGGCGCCGGGATGATGACTTCGTCGCCCGGGTTCAGCGTGGCCATCAGCGCGTTGTAAAGCACCTGCTTGCCGCCCGAGGCGACGGTGATCTGCGATGGCGAATAGCTCAGCCCGTTTTCCCGCGCGAACTTGTCGGAAATGGCCGCTTTCAGCTCGGCGATGCCATCCACGGCGGTGTACCGGGTCTTGCCTGTGTCGATTGCGCGTTTGCCGGCTTCGCGGATGTTCTCGGGCGTGGGAAAATCCGGCTCGCCCGCGCCCAGCCCGATGATATCGCGCCCGGCAGCCTTCAGGTCGGCCACAAGTCCTGTCAGGGCCACCGTCGGCGATGGCTTGACGCGTTCCAGTGTCGCAGAAAGGAGATTCATTGTCGTCCATGCACAGAAGCAGTCCTACATGTGTCATAGAAACAGAGCATGAATGCCGCAAGCACATAGGAGCTTGAGATGGACGTTGTCGAGGATCCGAACTGGTACACGAACGAGGCCGCGACCTTCGGGGACCGCGTCGTGGCGGCGCGCGAGATGCGCGGAATTTCGGCCAAGACCCTGGCGCGTCACATGGGCGTCGCGACCAAGACCATCGAGGGCTGGGAGAACGACACCTCCGAGCCGCGAGCCAACAAGCTTCAGATGCTCTCAGGCATTCTCAACGTCTCGATCCCCTGGCTTCTGACCGGCGAGGGGCAGGATTTCGAGGACGAACAGGAGGCGGATGCTTCCGCCGATGTCGGCGAGATGCTGCTCGAAGTGCGCACGCTTCGCGCCGAGATGCTGCACGCCGCCGAGCGGCTGGCAGTTCTCGAGAAACGGATCAAGAAGTCACAGGCCGCATGACCGACCGCGAGCGCCGGCTCAAGCGCCTTGCCATGCGCTCCTGGCGCCGTGGCACCAAGGAAATGGACCTTGTGCTTGGCCGCTTCTGGGATACGCACGGCGCGGCGCTCGATGACGAGACACTCGATCTATACGAAGACCTGCTCTCGGAAAACGACCAGGAACTTTACACCTGGGTCAGCGGCCAGGTCACGCCGCCGCAGCGCTTTGCCGATCTGGTCCGCCGGCTGCTGGCGTGACGAATGTCGGCTAGTAGATGTACCGGATCTGGTCGCTCCAGAACCGCTCCAACTGCCCCAACGCATCATTGACCAGGCCGATCCGGCCTTCTCCAAGCGTTGGATGCGGTGTCAGAAGGTCAGCGTGTCGCTGGAACAGGTCCGCAACGATACCGTGTACCTCGCGCCCCTTCTCGGTCAGCCGGACGCGAACCGAGCGTCGGTCGATCTCGCAGCGCTGGTGGTGCATGAACCCCATGTCCACCAGCTTCTTCAGATTGTACGAGACATTGGAGCCCTGGTAATACCCGCGCGAGCGCAACTCGCCCGCCGTCACCTCGTTATCGCCGATGTTGAACAACAACAGCGCCTGTACCGCGTTGATCTCAAGCACGCCCAGACGTTCAAACTCGTCCTTGATGACATCGAGAAGTAGCCTATGAAGGCGTTCCACAAGGGCGAGACTGTCGAGATAGGCCGTCACGAAGACCTTGCCTTGGTCTGCCGCAACCGTTTGATGCATGCTCATCGCCTTGAACTCCGGCCTGTTTCACTGCTCTGTCGGAGTTTTTGACAAACTTTCCCAAGATACCGTTAAAACCGGTCAGTTTTCTGGCGCGCCCCTGATGCGCAAGCCTCAGTAGCGATGTGGCGGCGCCGGCTCCAGCAGCCCGACAGGCCGTGTCGCCAGTTCCTTGAGCAGCTTTCGCCGCATGGCGCGGGCATAGTCGCCGAAGCCCCTGGCCACTTCGACAAAGGCATCCGGGCCGTGGATGACATTGGCCCGGAAATATGCGGGCAGATCGCCGCTTTCGTTCCGGCTTTCAGTCTCGGCCTCAAGAACGATCACCAGCGCATTGACCCGCAGATCGCCAAGCAACCCTTCCTCGCGCAGCGGTCTTGGCTCTGGCCAGTCATTATTCTCGCCGTCGCCCGAGACATCCAGAGTGCCGTCCCAGCATGCCGGTCCGGTGTCGATCAGTGTCTTGCCATAAGCCAACGCCGCGCCAAGTCCTGTCGTCTGCGGTGCCGGCTCGCGCTCGACCGCCCGCAACCGGTTCGTCAGGGCCTTCAATGTGGGCCGGTCCTCGATCAGAACCCAGTCCTGCAACAGCCGCTGAAAGCGCGACGATGACCACTCGTAGACCGCGATTCCGACCGGAGCGCCGGGGATCGCAAGAAGCGCCGCCTCTACATCCGGGTCGCTCAGCGCCTCGGCCAGCCCGTCAAGCTGCAGCCGGTATTCCTGCGCATCGACCGAGCCCGAGACATCAAGCGCCAGCGCAAGCGCCAGCCGGCACGGGTCCGCCGTGGCAGGCGAGACCGCCAGGCAGAGCAGCAAGGCAAGGATGCGTCTCACCGCTCCAGACCTGTCAGTGCACGTCCGACTTCGCGCTCGAGCTTGCGCCGCATCGCGCGTTCGAAATCGTCGTGGTCGCGGGCACGCTCGACAAAGGCGCCGGGCCCCTGGATCACCTCCGCCCGGAAATAGGCGATCAGGTCGGCAAGGTCCGCCGCGCCGCCGATGGCAAGCGCATTGACCGTGACGCCGTTCAACGGAAAGTGCTTGTAGGCAAGCGGTGGCGGGTAGCCGTGATTGTTCTTGCCATCGCCCGAGACGTCGATGGTCTGACGCTCGCAGGCCGGAGCCTCGCGCAGCATTCCCGCGCCATAGCCCAGCGCAGCTCCGATGGCGGTCGGAAATCCGGTCGCGCCGCGCGTTGCCCGGCCCAGCTCCTCGGCGGCCGCCAGCAGGTCCTCGCCCGAGCGAATCAGCCGCCAGTCGAGCAACACCCGCTGGTTCCACTGACCGCTCCATTCATAGGCGGCCAGCGCCACGGGCATGGGCGAGGACAGGAACGCTGCTTCGACCTCCGGTGCGATCAGCGCCGCGGCCAGCCCGGTCTGCTGCGCGACATATTCCCGCCGATCGACCGAGGACGACGCATCGAGCGCAAGAAGAAGCGCCAGTCGGCAGGCGGCGGCGGGCTCGGCGGCAAGCGCGAGCAGAATGCCCAGCGAGGCCGCTCGCGCCGACCCAATGGCGCGGTCAAGACGGCGGCTGTTCCCGCGCACTCCCGCGTCACGCCTCGTCCTTGTTGCTCTTCGGTCCTTCATGCAGAAAACCTACCGCGCTATCCCATCAGCAGAAAGGCCAGCGGAACGGGAGCCACCGCCACAAGTACCGCCAGCAAGTAACCCCAGAACCTGTAGAGACCCGAAACACCGGCCAGGAACGCCAGCCCGCCGCCTCCGCCAAGCACCGAGTTGCCCGGCAGGTTCAACAGGGCGGCAAGTGCCACGTAGCGGTTGCTCATCAGCGCGCGGCCAGTCCGTCCGGTCAGCATCTCCGCCAGCGCTTCAGCCCGCCGGTGCCGAGGCGTTTCGGCCAGCGTCTCGATAAACCTGGCAGACCGTTCCAGCCGCAGCCACCGCGACAGCCTCGCCAGTTCTGACAATGGTACGATCCGCGCCACCGAATACGAAAGGATCAGTGCCCCCACCATCCCACTATAGACGATTGGCGCAGCCTGACCGCCGAAAAGCAACAGCAGGGCAAAGCCGATCTCGGCGCCCGGCACGAAGGGAATCGCAGCGGCGACGACGAAGACGGCAAGCGCACTCATGACCATGCGATGGATCATCGGCTCGTTCATCGGCCGCATCTCGGGTATGGCCAGGTTCATCAGATATTCACCGGCCAGCCAGCCCACCGTCAAGAGGCAGCAATAGACCGCAATCGCGCGCCGCGCCGCCCAAAGACTGTTCAGAACCTTGCGCACAACGGGCTGGCGTCGGGATCGAGGTCGTTCATCATGGCGCGGATTTGCGCCAGCGTTTCCGGCTCTTCACTCCTGCGATCCATCCCCCGGAAGGCGATCTCGCGGCGTGCGGTCCAATACCAGCGCTTGCGCTCCCACTGGATAGATACCTCGATCGAGCCGTCGGCCCGCACCAGCCCTTCATACGCGAACCGGCCCCGGCTATCGCTTTCCAGGATGCCGGTGAACCTGATGCCTTCCTCAGTTTGCTCGGCCTCGTATTCGCCCGGCATGAACCCGCACTTGGTGCAGATGTCCGACCAGAAATGACCGTCGCTGAAATAGAGGCTGTCTTTCAGGTCAGGGTCCTCGACCGGCCCGATCATGCCGTTGAATACCCGACCATCGAGAGGCCCGCCGGCCAGCGAAACACCGACACACAAAAGCCAGGCATAGGCTGACAGCGCGAAGATCCTGAAAATACCGGACATTGTCCCTTCCTGACTTTGGCTTGCGCAAACCTATAGCAGGAACCGACAGGTCTCAAAGACACAGCTTCGCGATGGCGGCGAAGGGCTCGCAGCCACCGCGACGCCCTCAGCGGCAGCGCCTCACCAATGCCCGGTGTTCTCCATGCTCGCCCAGGGCTCCTTGGGCTCCAGCCTGTCGCCCGCCTGCAGAAGCTCGATTGACACGTTGTCGGGCGATCGCACGAAGGCCATGTGACCGTCGCGCGGCGGCCGGTTGATCGTCACGCCCGCCGCCTGAAGCTTCTCGCACATCCCGTAGATGTCATCGACCGCGATCGCAATATGCCCGAAATGCCGGCTGTCCGCCGGCAGTCCCTCATCGCCGTCCCAGTTGTAGGTCAGTTCCAGCGTGTCGCGGTCGTCGCCCTCGGCTTTCATGTGGACGTTCGTGAAGCGCGCCTTGTCGTTCACCCAGCGGCGATCCTCGACGAAGCCAAGCATCTCGTAGAACGCCTGGCTCTTTTCCAGGTCCAGGACCCTTACCATCGTGTGCAGATATTTCGTGGCCATTGGCATCTCCCTCTTTTGAGGAGCAGCCTAGCGCGTTGCGCGGCAATGCCAACGGCAAACCCGGCTTTTCGTTATCCCTGGTCCGCTCAGAACCGGCCCGGGTAGACCATCATCGCCATCTGGAAGTCCGTTTCGTTCTCGAATGCGCTGCAATCAAGCATTTCGAGAAAGAAATCCCGCCGGTCCTCGGTCTCCGGTTCGTCCTCGCGTGACGTCTCGTGTGCGGCGAAGCGTTCACGAAAACGCGCCGCCAGTCCCTGGAAGATCCCCAGTTTGAGCCCCGAATTGATCGTTGTATCCGCCATTGACCCGCTCCTTCCGAACTCGATCTTGAAGACAGCTTAGGTCCGGTGTCGTTTCGCTGGTATCCGCTGCGGTGTTGTGCTGTTCTACAAAAATGAAGAACGAGTTCCGCAACTGGTCCGACCTCCGCATCTTCCTTGCCGTCGCGCGACAGGGCTCGACGCTTGCCGCGTCCCGCAAGCTGGGGATCGCGCAACCCACTGTCGCGCGCCGGATCGACGCGCTGGAGGGCGCGCTGGGCCTCACGCTGTTCGACCGTGACACTCGCGGCTTCAAACCGACGCCCGAGGCGTGCGCACTGATGAAGGATGCCGAGGCAGTCGAGGCGGCGGTGCGGAAACTCGGCGAGACGGCACTGGATCTCTGCCAGGCGCGGCCGATCCGCATCACCGCGTTCTCGGCCAATTTCTCTCCCAGGGTCAACGCGATCTTCAGCGAATTCAGCCTCCTGCACCCCGAGATCCGCTTCGAGTTCCTGGCCAGCGTCGAGGTGCTGGACCTCATGGCGGGCGAGGCTGATATCGCGCTGCGGCTGGTCCGCAATCCACCGCACCCCGACCTGATCTCTCGCCACATCAGCACCGCGCAGTTCACGCTCTACGGCTCCGGGGAATACCGCCGGAAATACGGTTTCCCGTCCTCCTTAAACGACCTCGCCGGGCACCGCTTCGTCAGCTTCAAGCGCGACGGCGCGGCGAGTGCAATGGACGAATGGTACCGCGCCAACGCCAAGCCCGAGCAGATCGTTCAGACGTACTCCGAGATCTCCGTCATGTACGCCGCGATTGTCGCAGGGCACGGCCTCGGCGTCGCCAACCTGCGTTACGCCCGCGACTATCCCGACCTCATCCCCTGTTTCGACCCGCCGCCCGAGATGAACTCCGAGCACCTCATCCTGATCTCGCCCGACGCCTACCGCCGCCCCGAAGTGAAGACCTTCACCAAGTTCTTCGCCCCGCGCTATGCCGCCGTTTTCCGCGACTAGCCCCCGCGATTATCCACAGAAAACGCCCTAAACA
>JAJDOD010000059.1 GCA_022340315.1 Silicimonas sp.
GATCCAGTTCGCATTGCGCGGCATGGGTGGCGAGGAGCCTTTGCAATGAGCGGCAAGCCCGAGTTTGATCGCCGGATGCTCGAGGCGCTGGTCTGCCCCGAAACCCGCGCCCAGCTGACCTACGACGCCGAGCGGCAGGAGTTGATCTCGAAAGCGGCGCATCTTGCGTATCCGATCCGCGACGGCATCCCGATCATGCTGGTGGACGAGGCCCGCAAGCTGGACTGACACCCCGCTGGCAACTTACGTCCTGCACATGTCCCAATGAACAATGCTCAAAGTCGCCGTCCCTTCGCCAACCGGGGAAGGTCACCGGTGATCCCGGCGGCTTCGCGGATGAAGCCGCGCCGCAGACCGGGGATGGCGTTCGTCGCGGCCATGCCGAGATCCCTGACCAGGCGCAACGTGGGATTGTCGTTCGAGAACAGACGGTTGAACCCGTCCGTCGCAACGGCGAGAGCCGCCGTATCGAACCTCCGCCAGCGCTGGTAGCGATCGAGAACGTCGGCGCGGGCAAAATCTTCTCCCCGGCGTCTTGCATCGGTCAGCACCTCTGCCAGCGCGGCGACATCCTTGAGACCGGCGTTCAGACCCTGGCCCGCGATCGGGTGCACAACGTGCGCCGCGTCGCCAACCAGCGCCAGCCGGTCGCCGGTGAAACTGTCGGCAAGCGAAAGCGAAAGCGGGAAGGCAAAGCGGGCGCCCGCAAGGTCAATCGGGCCGAGGAAGCTGCCGAAGCGCGGCCGCAACTCGTCGAGGTAATCGGCGTCGCTCATTGCCTGGATGGCGGCGGCGCGCCGGGTGGTTTCGGTCCAGACGATCGAGGCGCGGTTGCCCTTCAACGGCAGGATCGCGAGAGGGCCCGAGGGCATGAAGTACTGGTGCGCGATCCCCTCATGCGGGACCTCATGCGCGATTGCGCATACCAGCGCGCTTTGATCGTAGGACCACCCGGTGCGCCTGATCCCCGCGCGCCGCGCGATCCCGCTGCTCTTGCCATCACAGGCAATGAGCAGCCGGGCTCGAAGCGTCCTGCCCGAGCCGAGCGTCACCGTCACACCGGCGGCATCCGGCGCTTCGCCGGTCACGCTCTCGCCGTCAATCTGGGTCACGCCCGCGTCGCTGACCGCCGCCAGAAGCGCTGGCCGCAGCCAGCGATCCTCGGCCATATAGCCCATCGGTCCTTCTTCGATCTCGGAATGGTCGAATTCAAGCATCAGCGGCGAAGGCGCTTCGCCCGCGCGGCCGTCCGTGACCTTGATGCCCAGGATCGGCGCGGTGTCCTCGATCCGCGCCCAGACGTCCAGCGCCGACAGCACGCGTCTTGACGCGATAGAAAGCGCATAGCTGCGTCCGTCAAATTTTGCGTCGCCTCGGATCTCGCGCCCCACCGGATCGACAAGCGTCACCTCAAACCCGCCCGAGGCAAGCGCCAGCGCCATGCTCAGCCCGTTCAGGCCTCCGCCTGCAATGACGATATCGGTGTCGAGGGTCATGGCTGTGAATATGTACGTCGCAAGCCCATTGTCCATGCGCTGTCCTGCCGCTACCGTCCGCCACATGGACAACTGGCTGACCACATCCGCCGCCGAACAGGGGCGCGCGATCGAAGCGGGCAAGATCGACCCGCGAGACCTGACCGAGGCGTATCTGGCTGCCATCGGGGCGCATCCCTTCGCCGAACGCATCTACGCGCGACTGACCGCGGACCGGGCGCGGGCCGAGGCCGCTGCAGCCGCGGACAGGGCGAAACGAGGCCTCCGCCGCTCGCTGCTCGACGGTGTGCCAATCAGTTGGAAGGACCTCTATGACACCGCAGGCGTCGCCACCGAAAGTGGCACGGCCCTTCTGGAAGGACGCGTGCCGGAGCGCGATGCGCGGGTGCTTGTCAACGCCACGGCGGCGGGGCTGGTCTGCCTCGGCAAGACGCACCAGACCGAGTTCGCCTTCTCGGGCCTCGGGCTGAACCCGGTCACCGCTTCACCTCCCTGCGTGAACGATCACGAGGCCGCTTCCGGAGGGTCGTCCTCGGGTGCCGCCACCTCGGTGGCCTTTGGGCTGGCGGCCATCGGCATCGGCTCGGACACCGGCGGGTCGGTGCGCATCCCATCGGTCTGGAACGACCTCGTCGGGCTCAAGACCCTCCACGGCAGGCTCTCGCTTGAAGGCGTTGTGCCGCTTTGCGCCCGCTTCGACACCGTCGGGCCGCTCTGCCGGACGGTCGAGGATGCCGCACTGATGCTGGCGGCGCTCGAAGGCGGCAAGGCGGCGGACCTGACCGGCGCCACGTTGAAGGGCGCGCGCTTCGCCGTGCTTGAGACACAGGCCTTCAACGGGATCGAAGATGCCCCTCGCGCCGCCTTCGCAGCGGCCATCGAGCGTCTCAAGGCGGCAGGCGCCGGCATCGACCGCATCGACGTGCCCGCCGTGGACGAGGCCACGCGCCTCGGCCCGACACTCTTCCCGGCCGAGGCCTATGCCACCTGGCAGCACCGGATCGACGCCGAGGGCGACAAGATGTATCCCCCCGTCCGCGCCCGGTTCCTGCAAGGCAAGACGATCAGCGCGGCCGATTTCATTTCCGCCTGGCGCGAGTTGGATTGCCTGCGGCTGATGTATCGGGATGCCGTTTCGGGCTACGACGCGGTCCTGCTGCCGTCGTCTCCCATCATGCCGCCAAAGATCGCGGATCTGGAGAAGGACGCGGATTACTTTACCGAGCGCAACCTGATGGCGCTCCAGAACACACGGATCGGGAACCTTCTGGGCCTCGCGGCGATCACTTTGCCGAGCGGAACGCCTTCCTGCGGGATCATGCTGCAAGGCGAGCGCGAGGAACATCTGCTGCGCCTTGCAGCTGCGATGGAACGCGCACTGGTCTGAAACGCCGCCAACGCGTTCCAAAAGCCACAAAATCGGTGATGGCTTGAAATCGCGATGGACCGGTCAATACCCAGCCGCTATTGTTTCGGGAAACGGGGCGAAACGACCCCGAACTTGAGGCAGAGATGGTGTTTCCCGAGCGGTTTTCGAACCTACCGGCTTACGCGTGGCCCCGGCTGCGCGCGTTGCTCGACCCGGTCGAGCCCGGCGGCACGCCTGTAAACCTGACCATTGGAGAGCCGCGCCACGAGTTTCCCGACTTCGTCGCGGAAACCATCGCGGCCCATGCCGCCGAGTTCGGGCGCTATCCCGACAACAACGGCATGCCCGAATTGCTTCAGTCGATCTCGGACTGGCTGAAGCGACGTTTCGGCATCGCGATTTCTCCGAGCCAGGTCATGGCGCTGAACGGCACCCGCGAAGGGCTCTACAACGCTGCAATGGC
>JAJDOD010000004.1 GCA_022340315.1 Silicimonas sp.
GCGCCTGCACGTCGGCAGAAGGGTTCATCTGGTTCACCAGCGGCCAAACCGCGGCGCCCGCGGCCACCGCCCCGGCACCGCCCGTGGCGTAGTAAAGGAAGTCTCGGCGTGTGCCCGAGTGGTCATCTGTGTGCGACACGAGAATCTCCATAGTTTTCAGAGCGATCGGCCCACGGCAAGATATGCCGGGGAAAACCCCCCAACGGTCTCCGGGCGTTCTTAGCGTTGTGAGGCGGTAGCGTCCAGCGGACAATGCCGCGCACGTTGACGCACCTTTGTCCGCAGTCTCAGGAAGCCGGGTGCGTCTCGAGCATCGAGCGGCGCTCGCAGAAGACCGCATACCAGTCCGCCAGCGCCGGCCGCTGCGCGCGCCAGTTGCGTTCCTCGTGGCGCAGATCCAGATATCCGAGCGCGCAGGCGACTGAGATTTGCCCAATGTTTACAGGGGCTTGAAGCAGGCTCATCCAGCGAGATTCCAGTGCGTCCAGTGCCCGCTCGATCTTGGCCCATTGGCCCTCGACCCAAGGAGTGTATCGAAGTTCTTCCGGACGGGTGCGGCCCTCGTAGACCATGAGGACGGCCGCATCGCTCATTGCGTCGCCCAATGCCTCCAGCGTCAGCACGTCCCAGTTGCGGTCGGGACAAAGCCCGGTCCCGGCGAGGTCGTCAAGAAAGCGGCATATCACGCGACTGTCGAACATGGCCGGACCGTTCTCGCGGATCAGAGTCGGGATCTTGCCGGCAGGGTTCAGCGTCACCGGCATCTGGCTGCTGTCAACGGGATGGCCGACAGCGGCGATGTCGGTGACATCGTCGCGCAGTCCGGTTTCGCGCAAGACCACATCGACCTTGCGGCAGAACGGGGACAACGGATTGGTGTAGAGTTGCATGGAAAGGGCACTCCGATCAGAATTCAGACCGAACTTGCCCTTTCCGACGAAAAAGGGAAAGCGCTCCCTTTAGACCAGTGTAGGACCGCGTTCGCTAGTCCTGGATGGTTTCCAGATACATCGCAAGTGACAGGATGCGTCCCCGGGTCTCGAGGACCGCGCCCATCTCTTCCATCTCGTCCTCGACTTCCGCCATGAAGATATTGCCGTAAGTGGGCATCGGTCCTCCGTGGGCGCGCAATCCGGTGCGCCCGTCGATGATGTGGATCACCTTGAGCATCGGGAAGACGCCGCTCTCGGAGGGATTGTTCGCGGCGAGTTTGGTCAGATCGGCGGGTTTCTCGGTCATGATTTCGGTGAGCGGGCCGGCGCCGCGGCCGTCGCTGCCGTGGCAGGTGCTGCAATACTGCGTGTAGAGCGATGCGCCTACGGAAGCATCCTGCGCCAGGCAAGCTGTCGCCGGCGTCAGTGCCACTGTGAGAAGAGCAGCAATCGTTCGGTTCATGGGTCGTCTCCTTGCTCAAGTGAGACCCATGATCGTGGCGGTTTGGCCAAACGTATTGATGAACGTCAAAATGCGGCCGGGTCAGTCCCCGGCCTTCTCGTCGACCCGCGCCTGGAATTTGGCGGCGGTGACGACGACGCGCGTGTGGGTGCCGCTGCCGATGGTTTCCTTTTCGTCGGCGACCTGTACCTCGAACGTGATGGTGCGGCCATCCACGCGGGTCACGCGGGCGGCGGCGACGACGGTCATGCCGGTGGGGGTGGCCGCGATGTGGCTGATGCCGAGATGCGTGCCGAGCGACTGCATGCCCTCGGGCAGCGCCGCCTCGATTGCATCGAGCGCGGCTTCCTCGATCAGATTGATCATCACGGGCGTTGCCAGCACCTCGATCTTGCCCGAGCCGACGCGGGGGGCGGTGTCATTGGTGCCGACGACCATCTTGGCGGTGCCGGTCATGCCGGGTTTGATCTCGTCCATTCAGGTCTCCTTCTCCGCGACGGCGCGCATCAGCGTGGCGAGGTCCGCAAGTTCCGTGCCGCTTCCGGTCTCGATGTGGTCCGCGGCGGCGAGGCGCACGTCGTCGTCCTTGTTCTGGCTGAGTTTCCAGGTGCCGTCGATGCTTTCGATCTGAAAGCGGAAGGGGAGGATCTGGCGCATCATCCGGTCCATCACGCCCGGCGTCATCTTGGCGGTGGTCCAGGGGGGCTTTGGTGCGAGCCGGTTCTCGAAATGTGCGCTCTGGCGGTCGAGCACGTCGCGCATCTCGCCGTGCGGGAGCGGGACGAGATGCCCGCGCAGGTGGACGGCGACGTAGTTCCAGGTGGGCACCTGGTCGGCTTGCCCGTACCAGTCGGGGGAGACGTAGCCGTCCGGCCCTGCGACCGCGATGACGGCGGCGGTCTCGCCGAGGCGGGCGATGGGGTTGGAGCGGACGAGGTGCAGGAGCGCGGTGTCGCCCGCGTCGTCGAGCAGAAAGGGGATGTGCGAGAGGAGCGGCGCGGGTTCGGCGTTGACGGCAAGCGTGCCGAAGGCGCGGGCACGGGCGAAGGCGAGGTGGCGGGACCGGTCCTCGGCGCGATAGGCGGGGTTCGGGTGCATCAGGTTTCGCCGCCTGCGGCGGCGACCTGCCGGGGGCTCTGCCCCCGGACCCCCGGGATATTTTCGGACCGATGAAGGGGGGTGGCGGTGAGTTGGCCGTTCGCCGTGCCGGTGATGCGGGCGGGGATCAGGACGCCTTCGGGCTGGGGGGCGTCGAAGATGACTTCGGTGAAGTCCTCGGCGCGGCCCATGGTGGGGGTCTCGGTGAGGGCAGTGACGGTGCGGTGCTGTTGCGCGGCAAGGTGGCGGGCGACGGCGGCATCGCCGGCGGCACGGAGGCGGGCGGCACGGGACTTGATCTCGGCACCGTCAACCTGCGGCATGCGCGCGGCAGGCGTGCCGGGGCGGGGCGAGTAGGGGAAGACGTGGAGCCAGGTGAGGTGGCAATCCTCGACCAGTTTCAGCGAGTTGTCGAACATGGCATCGGTCTCGGTCGGGAAACCGGCGATGATGTCGGCGCCGAAAGTGATGTCTGGTCTGAGGCGGCGCGCCTCCTCGCAGAAGGCGATGGCGTCGTCGCGCAGGTGGCGGCGTTTCATGCGCTTGAGGATCAGGTCGTCGCCCGCCTGCAGCGAGAGGTGGAGATGCGGCATCAGGCGGGGTTCGGTGGCGATCGCTTCCATCAGCGCCGGGTCGGCCTCGATCGAGTCGATTGACGAGATGCGGAGGCGGGGGATGCCGGTGAGTTTGAGGATGCGCCGGATCAGGTCACCAAGGCGGGGCGCGCCGGGCAGGTCGGCGCCCCAGCTGGTCAGGTCGACGCCGGTCAGCACGACCTCGTTGAACCCGCGATCCACGAGCCGCCCGATCTGGTCGACGACGACGCCGGCCGGGACCGAGCGGGAATTGCCCCGGCCATAGGGAATGATGCAGAAGGTGCAGCGGTGGTCGCAGCCGTTCTGGACCTGCACATAGGCGCGGTGGCGGCCGAAGCCGTCGATCAGGTGGCCGGCGGTCTCGGTCACGCTCATGATGTCGTTGACCATGACCGGCTCGGTGTCGCCGGTGGCGAGGCCGGTCCAGGTCTTGGGGGCCATCTTCTCGGTGTTGCCGATGACGGCGGAAACCTCCGGCATCGCCGAGAACCGCTCGGGCTCGGTCTGGGCGGCGCAGCCGGTGACGATGATACGTGCGCCGGGGTTCTCGCGGGCGAGGCGGCGGATGTCCTTCTGGGATTTGCGCACGGCCTCGGCGGTGACGGCGCAGGTGTTCACGATCACCGCGTCCGAGAGCCCGGCAGCATCCGCCATCTCGCGCATCGCCTCGCTCTCGTAGGCGTTGAGGCGGCAGCCGAGGGTCTGGAATATTGGGGTCTTGCGGTCCATCAGACGCCCGCCAGCCAGTCCGGCGTCAGCACGCCGTCGAAGACATGGGCCGTGGGGCCGGTCATCCAGACGCCGTCCTCGCGCCAGTCGATCTCGATGCGTCCGCCGTCCAGATCGAGCGCGACCCTGGGACCGGTCAGGCCGCGCCGGCGGGCGGCGACGGCGACGGCGCAGCTGGAGGAACCGGAGGCCAGTGTGATGCCCACGCCGCGCTCCCAGACCCGCATCCGCAAGTGATCGGGGGCGATGAGATGGGCGAACTGGACGTTGGTGCGCTGGGGGAAGAGCGGGTGGCGCTCCATCGCGGCACCTTTCGCGGCGAGGTCGATGGCGTCGGCATCCGCAACGAAGAAGGTGCAGTGGGGGTTGCCCATGCCGGTGGCGACGGGGTCACCGTCGATCGGCAGGTGGAGCGTGTCGGCCGGTTCCGCGAGCGGGATGTCCTGCCAGTCGAGCAAGGGGGCGCCCATGTTGACGCACGCCCGGCCGTCGCCGGTGTCTTGCGCGGCAAGGAGGCCGCGTTCGGTGCGGAGCGTCAGCGCAGCCGCCCCGGTCTCGTCCATCAGGTGGCGTGCAATGCAGCGCGTGGCGTTGCCGCAGGCGGCGGCGGTCGAGCCATCGGCGTTGTAGAAGGTGAGGCGTGCGGCGGCCTCGTCATCGGCGTCGATCACGGCAAGCTGGTCGAAGCCGATGCCCCGGTGCCGATCACCGATGGCGCGCGCAAGCGCTGCCGTGACCGGAGCGCCGCCCGCGCGCCGGTCGATCACGACGAAGTCGTTGCCCGCTCCATGCATCTTCATGAAGGGCAGGGGGGAAAGCTCTTGTGCCATTGGCGCGGATATAGCGCCGAATTCATGGTGTTGAAAGCCGTGGAGGCAGATGTTTTCGCCGGATCAGCCTGGCGGCGCGATGGAGCCTGCGCGGCCGGACGAGCGGATGACATTGGTAGCCAGCCGTAATTCGCGCGCGCGTTTGGCATTGACCATCCATATTCGGCTGTTGGGTATCGAGTATGCGGCCTCGTTGACCTGAGGAAACCCCATGTCCCTCCAATAGCCGCGGTCAATGAGATACGTAGCCCGGAGTGGCGCATCACGGTCCTGAGATGGCAGCAACGCGCGCCAGCCACCGATGGTTGGCGAGTGCAGGCCGAGAACGGTGGTATCGAAAACTTCGCGCTGACGGCCGGCCACGAAGACGTCGACGCAGGCCGAAAGGCAGGCGTCCAGCACCATCGTGTTCATCCTGGCGCGCTTTATCGCCCGCCCGATCTGGTGTGCGGCGAGGAGATCGCCGCCCGGACTTTGCGCGATGACCAGCCCTTTTACCTCGACATCTTCGATGAGAGCGAGAAATACGAATGTCGTATCGGTCGTTATCGGTCCGTCGAGCACGAGGAAGGTGTTCCCGTCGAGGCTTTTCTCGACGAAGAGGTTGCCGCCGAGGCTGCGGGCCTGTTCCGAAACCATCAGGCCACCCTGCGGAGCGCAGGCCGCAAGCCCGAGTAGGGAGAGCATCGGGATAAGAAGGCGGCGCATTGGTCGATCCAGGTGAGGGTGTCTCGGTTATGCGGGACAAAACGCCACGCTGACAACACCCTGTTCGCGGGCAAGTCAGCCGTGTTGCCGAATACATACCAAATTCGGCGGTATTTGGCCTTGACGGGTGCCGGACCGCCGTTTAGGTCGGCGCTTCGAGTGGGCCGTTAGCTCAGTTGGTAGAGCAACTGACTTTTAATCAGTGGGTCGCAGGTTCGAATCCTGCACGGCTCACCACTTATAAGAAAATTAAAACAATGACTTGCCTTGTTTGCTTGCCCGCTTTTCGGATTAACTTTTTTGGGCCGGCTTTCACCAGGCTTTCACGCAAGTCGTTAAAGGCCAGTTGAGAATATCGTTCTCGTACTGACGCACGCTAGCTCATTGGTGCGTCGTCTTTGCCAGTTTGATCTGAACCTCAAGACTCGTGGATCAAAGCTCAACTACATAGTCTGGCAGAACGAAAAGAGTCTGCCCCGGCAACAGCGGACTCTGAGCAATAGCGGCGTCCACATCTCTCTGCAAAACTACCCGCAGGGGATTGTTGCATTTAGCTTCGAATTTACGAATGCGTTGTTTGAGGCTCACGCGGATTTCCCCCTGGCCCCAAGGATGGTCCGGCCCTCCCGGGCCACCCTGTCGAGAAGCGTCCCCAGCGGGTCATGGTCGTTCAGAGTTTGGCCGCCCTCGGAATATCGCTGACGGATACTATCTGACGTGGCTTCGGCTCGGGCGCGAAACGCGGCATCGGGTTCATCACGATCGCGGGCCAAGGTGCCATCCAGGCCGGGA
>JAJDOD010000017.1 GCA_022340315.1 Silicimonas sp.
TCGTGTCGCACACAGATGACCACTCGGGCACACGCCGAGACTTCCTTTACTACGCCACGGGCGGTGCCGGGGCGGTGGCCGCGGGCGCCGCGGTTTGGCCGCTGGTGAACCAGATGAACCCTTCTGCCGACGTGCAGGCGCTCAGCTCGATCCGCGTCGATGTCTCGGGTGTCGAGCCGGGCACCCAGCTGACCGTAAAATGGCTCGGCAAGCCGGTCTTCATCCGCCGCCGCACCGAAGACGAGATCGCCGAGGCGCGCGAGGTCGACGTGTCAACGCTCCCCGACCAGAACTCGGAGAACGCGAACCTTCCGGCCGGTTCGGACGCTTCGGACGCGAACCGCGCGCTCGACGAAAGCGGCGAATGGCTCGTTCAGGTTGGTGTCTGCACCCATCTCGGATGCGTGCCGCTGGGTGACGCAGGCGACTTTGGAGGCTGGTTCTGCCCCTGCCACGGTTCGCACTACGATACCGCTGGCCGCATTCGCAAAGGCCCCGCGCCGCGCAACCTCGCAATTCCGCTCGCCCGTTTCGAGGGCGAAGAGCTTATCCTCGGGTAAGGGAGAGAGACAACATGGCTGGTATCCCGCACGACCATTACGAACCCGTCACCGGCGCCGAGAAATGGCTTCATCGCCGTCTCCCCATCGTGGGCCTTCTCTACGATACGCTTATGATCCCGACGCCCAAGAACCTCAACTGGATGTGGATCTGGGGCATCGTCCTGACCTTCTGCCTGGTGCTGCAAATCGCAACCGGCATCGTGCTGGCGATGCATTACACGCCGAACGTCGACATGGCATTCGCTTCGATCGAGCACATCATGCGCAACGTCAACGGCGGGCACATGCTGCGCTATCTGCACATGAATGGCGCGTCGCTCTTTTTCATCGCGGTCTATGCCCACATCTTCCGCGGCCTCTACTATGGCTCCTACAAGGAACCGCGCGAGGTGACCTGGATCATCGGCGTTCTGATCTTCGTGCTGATGATGGGTACCGCGTTCATGGGCTACGTGCTTCCCTGGGGCCAGATGTCCTTCTGGGGCGCGACCGTGATCACCGGCCTCTTCGGCGCCATTCCCTTCATCGGTGAAAGCATCCAGACCTGGCTTCTCGGCGGCCCCGCCGTCGACAACGCCACGCTGAACCGCTTCTTCTCGCTGCACTACCTGCTGCCCTTCGTGATCGCCGCGCTGGTCGCGGTCCACATCTGGGCCTTCCACACCACCGGCAACAACAACCCCACCGGGGTCGAGGTTCGCCGCGGTTCCAAGGAAGAAGCGAAGAAGGACACCGTTCCCTTCTGGCCCTACTACGTGATCAAGGACCTCTTCGCGCTTGCCGTGATCCTTGCCGTGTTCTTCGCCATCGTGGGCTTCATGCCGAACTACCTCGGCCACCCCGACAACTACATCGAGGCGAACCCGCTGGCGACCCCCGCGCACATCGTGCCGGAATGGTACTTCCTGCCGTTCTACGCGATCCTGCGCGCCTTTACCGGCGACGTCTGGGTTGTCATCATTGCCAACTGGGTGACCGGCGGCATCGTCGATGCCAAGTTCTTCGGCGTCATGGCCATGTTCGGCGCGATCGCGGCAATGGCGCTCGCACCCTGGCTCGACACCTCGTCGGTCCGCTCGGGCAAGTACCGCCCGCAGTTCAAGTGGTGGTTCTGGCTTCTGGTCATCGACTTCTTCGTGCTGATGTGGCTCGGTGCCATGCCGGCCGAGGAGCCTTACGCGACCTTCTCGCTCATCGCTTCGGCCTACTGGTTCGGCTACTTCTTCGTCATCCTGCCGCTCCTCGGCGTGATGGAGAAGCCGCTGCCGGTCCCGGATACGATCGAGGAAGACTTCGACCACCACTACCCGCCCAAGGGCGAAGGCTCGGGCGCTGCCGCTCCGACGCCTGCGGAATGAAAGGAAACCAGAAGATGATCCGCAAGATCGCACTTTCCGCCGCTCTCGCCCTCGGTGTCGCCGGTCAGGTCAATGCCGCCGGCGGCGAAGCGCATGTCCACGACTTCGCCTTCTCCTTCGAAGGCCCCTTCGGCACATACGACACCATGCAGCTCCAGCGCGGGCTTCAGGTCTATACCGAGATCTGCGCCGCCTGCCACGGACTGCAATACGTGCCGATCCGCACGCTGGCCGACGAAGGCGGCCCGCACCTGCCAGAAGACCAGGTTCGCGCCTATGCCGAGTTCTACGAGGTTTTCGACCCTGAACTGGACGATTTCCGTCCCGCCAAGCCGACCGACCACTTCCCCGGCTCGCAGCTTGAAAACGCGCCCGACCTCAGCCTGATGGCGAAGAAGCGCGCGGGCTTCCACGGGCCCTACGGCCTCGGCATCAACCAGTTCCTCAAGGGTATGGGCGGTCCGGAATACATCGCCACACTGCTCACCAGCTACGAAGAGCCGCCGGAATGCGCGGCGGATGCTGAGATAGAAGGCTCCTACAACAAGGCCTTCACTGCGGGCGGCATTCCCGAAAGCTGCATGGACGAGCACGGCCATTCCAAGATCGAAGGCTCCTGGATCGCGATGGGCCAGCCGCTCTACGGCGACGATGTCGAGTTCGAGGACGGCTCCTCGACCGAGCTTGAAGCCATCGCGCAGGACGTCTCGGCCTTCCTGATGTGGACCGCCGAGCCGAAGCTGAACGCACGCAAGGAAGCGGGCTTCATCGCCGTCCTCTTCCTGATCGTCCTCAGCGTTCTGCTCTACCTGACGAACAAGCGCATCTGGGCACCGATCAAGCGCAAGGATGTGCATCCGGCGGAGTAATCCGACCAGAGTACGAACTGCGAAACGCCGCCCCATCGGGCGGCGTTTTTTGTTGGCTCGGATGAGACGCCTGCGATACCAAACTGCCTACCTGACCTGCACAGCTCTCGTCGTGATAATGATCACCAGTTCGCGTCTCTGGTTGCCTACGACGTCAGCCTTGAAGAGCCGTCCGACAATCGGAATCTTCCCGAATGACGGGACGCGTTCGTAGTTGTCCTGCCGAACCTCGTTCAGCCCGCCAAGCACGAAGCTCTCGCCATCGGCCACGACCACCATCGTATTGACGTCCCGCGTCACTCTTCGCGGCGCCGAAACCACCAGACCGTCACCGGTAAATCCGACATTCCCCAGGTTCTGGCCAATGTCTTCGAGCATTTCCAACGTGATGCTGTCTCCGCCTCCGGACCCGATGGACGAGAAATTCAGGTCGATGGAGAGCCCGCTTTCGTTGTCGTGATCGCGGTCGTCGTAGTGTTCCCTGTTGCCGAATCCGGCTCCCAGCGTGAGGCTTGGCTTTAAACCGCCAGACCCGGTAGAAGCAGACCTCATAAGGTCCCAATCCACACCAAATCCGGCGCTTCCGGTCTCTTTCACTGTGACGTGCTCGACTATCCTCGCCTGGATCAACACCTGTTTGACCCGTTCATCGGCCACAGCCTGACTGGCTGGAACAACTGCCAGGCCTGTAAGTAACGGGGCGATCAGCGCGCCCACGAACCAACTTGTCTTCATGTCATCCTCCCAAACTCGCATGGCTGAGAGTAACACAGAAGGGACGGATTTCGAAAATGTTCCCCGGCGGCGCTCCACTGCCGCCTCGCCTCAGGTCGCCAGCACGTTCCGAAAAAGCCAAGGATCGCTCTCGTCGATGTCCTCGGGAAAATGCTCCCAACGGTCCTGCAAGGGCGTCCAGTCGGTGTAGTGCGCCTCCACCGGCCCCAGGTAAGGCCGCTGCACTTCCAGGCAGCGCACATGGTCCATCTCGTCGGTCTCGACGATGCCCGCTTCCGGGTTCTCCAGCGCCCAGACCATGCCCGCCAGAACCGCACTCGTCACCTGCAGGCCGGTGGCGTTCTGATAGGGCGCCAGGTCCCGCGTCTCCTCGTTCGAGAGCCGCGAGCCGAACCAGAGCGCGTTCTTCTCGTGCCCGTAAAGCAGCACGCCCAGCTCGTCGATACCCTCGACGATTTCATCCTCGCCCAGGATATGGTGCTTGGTCTGCTGGCGGCCCGAGCCGAACATCTCGTGCAAGGACAGAACGGCGTCGTCGCTCGGATGATAGGCATAGTGGCAGGTCGGGCGGAACTCCGGCGCGCCGGGATCGCCCACGGTGTAATAGTCGGAAATCGAGATCGCCTCGTTGTGCGTCACCAGGAAACCGAACTGCGGGCCTGGCGTCGGGCACCAGGTATGGACCCGCGTGATGGCACCCGGCCGTTCCAGCCAGATGCCCGCGCGGCAGCCCGTCTCATGCGCGTGCCCGTTCTCGGGGAACCATGTCTCATGCGTGCCCCAACCCAGTTCGGCGGGCTGAAAGCCCTCGGCAATGAACCCCTCGACCGACCATGTGTTGACGAAGACGCCCCGCGGGCGCGGCGTCCGCCGCGCCTGGGTGTCGCGCTCGGCGATATGGACACCCTTGACGCCCAGCGACTGCATGAGCGCGGCCCACCCCTCCCGGTCGCGCGGCATGGCGACATCGCGGCCGGTGTCTTGCGCCAGCGTCATCAGGGCCTCTTTCGCGAACCAGCTCACCATGCCCGGATTGGCGCCACAGCAACTCACCGCCGTCGGCCCACCCGGATTTGCCGCCTTCTCGTCCCGCACAGCCTGCCGCAGCGCATAGTTGGTACGTTCGGCATTGTCGGTGGTGTCGAAATAGAAACCCGCCCAGGGCTCGACCACCGTATCAATGTAGAGAACGCCCAACTCGCGGCAGAACTTCATCAGGTCCAGCGACGAGGTGTCGACACTCAGGTTGACGCAAAACCCCTTGCCATCGGGGAAAAGTCCCCCCAGAACCTCGCGGAAATTCTCGGGCGTAAGCGCGACGTCCAGGTGATTGATCTTGTGCTGGCGCAGGAAATTGGCATTCGCCAGGTCCGGCTCGATCACCGTGAACTTGTCGGCATCGTATTCGAAATGCCGCTCGATCAGCGGCCAGGTGCCCTTGCCGATCGACCCGAAGCCGATCATCACGATGGGTCCGTCGATCCGGCCGTAAACTGGATGGTCCTGTGTCATGAGCTCTCCTCGTCTTCGTCGAGGCTCCGGCTAACGCAGATGGCCGGGAAGTTTAAGCGCTTAACCCTCCGGGAGGACATTTCGCCGCTCGCCGCCGCTTGTTCTTAACCGATGGTCAAGCTTTCTTACCGAACGGTCCCCGCGCGACGCCGCAATCGCGGCTACCGACCCATCCACCGACGTAATACCGACGTAATACCGACGTGATACCGACGTTGCGTTTCCGGCGCATTCGCCTTGTTTCACGCGGTAAACACGCCCCCTCGTTGCGTGCAACACCCGGAGCCCGTACGCTATGAACACGACGGGGGAGGAGCCATGACAGTACCTAGCTTCACGATGGGCATCGAGGAGGAATATCTCCTCGTCGACAAGGAGACTTTGGCACTCGCCGAGTTGCCGCAAGCACTCCTGGACGATTGCCAGTCAGCGCTTGGCGACAAGGTCTCGCCCGAGTTCCTGCGCTGCCAGATCGAGGTCGGAACAGGCATTTGCCACACCATTGCAGATGCCCGCAATGATCTGAAAAATCTGCGGAAAACCGTTGCGGAGAAGGCCGATAACTATGGCCTCGCCCCGCTTGCCGTCTCGTGCCACCCGACCGCCAACTGGAAGGAGCAGCACCACACCGACCGCGACCGCTACAACGCGCTCCGAAGCGACCTTGCCGGTGTCAGTCGCCGGATGCTGATCTCGGGCGCGCATGTCCATATCGGGATCGAGGACGACGAGTTGCGCATCGACCTGATGAACCAGGCCAGCTATTTCCTGCCGCATCTCCTGGCCCTCTCCTGTTCATCGCCCTTCTGGCAGGGCGAGGATACCGGGCTGAACAGCTATCGTCTCACCGTCTTCGACAACCTCCCCCGAACGGGTCTGCCGCCTCGGCTTGAGAGTTTTTCCAGCTTTGACAGGGCTGTAGACGCAATTGTCAGAACTGGCGCGATCGAGGACGCCACCAAGGTCTGGTGGGATCTGCGCCCGTCACACCGTTTCCCCACGTTGGAGACCCGTATCTGCGACATGTGCCCACGGCTCGAGCACATCCTGACAATCGCTGCCGCGATCCAGTGCCTCATGCGGATGCTCTGGCGGCTGAAGATGAGGAACCAGCGGTGGCGCATCTACGACCATTTCCTGGTGGGCGAGAACCGCTGGCGCGCCCAGCGCTACGGGATGCGCGAGGGTCTGATCGACTTCGGGCGCGGCGAGGTTGTGGCTTTCGATGAGCTGCTGGATGAGCTTGTGGGCCTTGTGGCTGAAGACGCCGCCGTTCTCGACTGCGAGGCAGAGATCGGGGCCGTACGCTCGATATTCGAGATCGGCAACAGTGCCGAACGTCAGCGTAAGGTGTTCGCCGAGGCGTCCGAAACGATGGACAAAGACGAGGCCATGCGCGCTGTTACCCGATCGCTGATCGAGGAGTTTCACGCGGATCTCTGAGGACGCGCCGAACGGCTGCAGAGCCCGATGTTGCGCTCGATCGGAAGACGTCTGTCGCCCACGCGCGCGATTTCGGCGGAAATTGGCGGCGAGCCTGCGAAATTTGTGATGAAAGCACCTGAACCTGCTGAAAATTCACAATTTCTTAAGAAAACCCGTCCCAATCTAGGGGTGGGAGGACGGGGGCTTTTCGCTCTCTTAAATTTGGTAAACGATTGAATAATCGTGCTGTCGCAGCCCGGTCACGCCGGCTCCGAAACTCACGGAAAAGCGCTTTCGGGCCATGACCTTGCACGATCAAGCTGTTAACCCTCGCTCGGTATCGGTATCGGAGTAGGCATGGACGTTCGCGACACCCCTCTTCCGGGTCTCAAGGTTCTTGCCCCGGTCCGCCACGGTGACAGCCGCGGATTCTTCTCGGAAAGCTGGAACCGCCAACGCATGGAAGACGCCGGGCTGCACTACGATTTCGTGCAGGACAATCTCTCGCTCTCGGACGCCGTAGGCA
This sequence comes from Silicimonas sp., assembly GCA_022340315.1. GTDB lineage: Bacteria > Pseudomonadota > Alphaproteobacteria > Rhodobacterales > Rhodobacteraceae > JAJDOD01. The sequence continues at coordinate 6,989 of JAJDOD010000017.1, forward strand.
CGTTGCGCGGCCTCCACTACCAGGCACCCGACCGCGCCCAGGCCAAGCTCGTACGCTGCGGCCGCGGCCGCCTGTTCGATGCCGTGGTTGACGTCCGCAGGGGCTCACCCACCTATGGTCAGAGCTACGGCCTGGAACTTAGTTTCGAGAACGGCCTGCAACTTCTTGTTCCGGAAGGATTCCTCCACGGATTCGTGACCTGCGAGCCGAACACCGAGATCGTCTACAAGGTCACCGACTACTATTCCCGGCCGCACGACGGCGCAGTGCTCTGGTCCAGTTGCGGCATCGACTGGCCACTCGACCGCGAACCGCAATTGTCGGAGAAGGACGCACACGCGACACCGCTCGCCGACTTCGTCAGTCCCTTCACCTGGAGCGCGCCATGAAGATCCTCGTAACCGGTGGCGCCGGTTTCATTGGCTCCGCCGTCGTACGCCAGGCGATCCGAGACGGCCACGAGGTGATCAATCTCGACTGCCTCACCTATGCCGCGAACCTTGCCAATGTGGCGAGCGTCTCGAATGCCCCCGGCTATTCCTTCGAGCAGGCGAGCATCACCGACCGCACCGCCCTCGACCGCATCCTGGCGCATCACGCGCCAGACGCCGTCATGCATCTTGCCGCCGAAAGCCACGTCGATCGCTCTATCGACGGCCCGGCCGCCTTCATCGAGACCAACATCACAGGCACCTACACGCTCCTCGAAGCCGCCCGTGCCTTTTGGGAGGCCAAGGGGCGCCCAGATGCATTCCGTTTCCACCACATCTCGACCGATGAGGTGTTCGGCTCGCTTGGCCCGACGGGCATGTTCACTGAAGCGACGCCCTACGACCCGCGCAGCCCCTACTCCGCCTCCAAGGCTGCCTCCGACCACCTTGTGCGCGCCTGGCACGAGACCTATGGCCTGCCTATCGTCCTGACCAATTGTTCCAATAATTATGGGCCTTTCCACTTCCCCGAAAAGCTGATCCCCGTGGTCATCCTCAATGCCCTCCACGGCCGCCCTATCCCGGTCTACGGGAAGGGCGAGAACGTGCGTGACTGGCTTTATGTCGAAGATCACGCGGACGCGCTGTTGACGGTTCTGCAAAGAGGCAAAACCGGCCGCAGCTACAACATCGGCGGCGAGAACGAGGCGCGGAACATCGACCTTGTCACCACGATTTGCCGGCTGCTTGACGAGCGCCGCCCGGAGGGCGCGCCACACGCCGACCTGATCGAGTTCGTCACCGACCGCCCTGGCCACGACCTGCGCTATGCGATCGACCCTGCGCGCATTCGCACCGAACTTGGCTGGTGCCCCACGGTCACTCTCGAGGAAGGCCTGGCAAGGACCATCGACTGGTACCTGCAAAACGAAGACTGGTGGCGGCCGCAACTGACCACGGCGATGGAACGGCGGGGGACGGGCGCGTGAGGATCGCTCTTTTCGGCTCGACGGGACAGGTGGCCACAGAGGTGCAGCGCCGGTTGCCTTCCGGCGCAACGCTTGAGGTCATAGGGCGGGACAGGGCCGACTTCTCAGATCCTCGTCAAGTACATGATATTGCAAGGACACTTGAGGCAGAAGCCATCATCAATGCAGTTGCATATACGGCCGTGGACAAGGCCGAGAGCGAAGCCGATCTGGCTCGCACCATCAACGGCCAAGCTGTCCGCGCGCTCGGAGAAGCGGCCGAACGCACTGGCACACCCCTGGTTCATATCTCGACCGACTACGTCTTTCCCGGCTCGGGAACCGCTGCCTGGAAACCGGACGATGCAACCGGGCCCCTCGGCGCCTATGGCGCAAGCAAGCTGGACGGCGAGCGCGCTCTCGGCGACACGGGCGTACGCCATGTCATCTTGCGCACCTCCTGGGTTTTCAGCGCGCACGGAAACAACTTCGTAAAGACCATGCTCCGCCTCGGCGCCGAGCGCGATCGTTTGACGATTGTCAACGATCAGATCGGCGGCCCCACACCCGCGGCCGACATCGCAGACGCCTGCTTGAAAATCGCCGCAGCGCTGGCAGACGGCCACCCGGGCGGATCCCATCATTTCTCGGGCGCACCGGATGTGAGCTGGGCGGATTTCGCGCGTGAGATATTTCGCCAATCCCCCGGCACACCTGAAATCGTAGACATCCCGACCTCGGACTTCCCGCTCCCAGCCCCCAGACCGCTCAATTCGCGGCTGGATTGCAGCACTCTGCACGCCGAATTCGGGATCAAGCGCCCGGACTGGCGAGCGGGTTTGCAAGATGTGCTAAGAGAACTCGACGCTCAGTAGCCGGAAAATCAAGGGTATCAGGCACTTCATGACGACGCGCAAAGGCATCATCTTGGCAGGCGGTTCGGGCACCCGCCTCTACCCGATCACCATCGGAATATCGAAGCAGCTTCTGCCGATCTACGACAAGCCGATGATATACTACCCGCTCTCGGTCCTGATGCTTGCCGGCATCCGCGAGGTCGCGATCATCACCACACCGCAGGATCAGGACCAGTTCAAGCGACTGCTCGGCGACGGCTCCCAATGGGGGCTCAGTTTCGAATGGATCGTGCAGCCGTCCCCCGATGGGCTGGCGCAGGCCTACCTGCTGGCGGACGACTTCCTGAACGGTGCGCCTTCCGCGATGGTCCTGGGCGACAACATTTTCTTTGGTCACGGCCTGCCGAAAATCCTCGAGCGTGCCGATTTGCAGGAGACCGGCGGAACCGTGTTCGGCTATCGCGTCGCCGACCCCGAGCGCTATGGCGTACTGGCATACGACGGCGAAAAGGTCAGCCAGATCATCGAGAAACCGTCCAAGCCGCCTTCGAACTATGCGGTGACCGGGCTCTATTTCCTCGACGGCTCCGCGCCGGAGCGCGCTTCCCGTGTCAAACCTTCGCCACGGGGCGAATTGGAAATTACCGACCTCCTGCAGCTTTATCTCGATGAGGGCCTTCTCAACGTCGAGCGGATGGGGCGCGGCTACGCCTGGCTCGACACAGGCACCCATGCCTCGCTGCTCGATGCCGGGAATTTCGTCCGCACCCTCACTGCACGGCAAGGCCTGCAATCGGGCTCACCAGAAGAAATCGCCTACGAACAAGGCTGGATCACCAGGGCCGACCTACTTGCGGCAGCTCGCCCGCTGGGCAAGAACGCCTATGGACAGTATCTCCTCCAGATTGCCGGGGAAGCAGAGTGAAAACCGCGATTGTCACAGGCTCTGCAGGCTTCATCGGCTTCCATGTCGCGCGGCGGTGGCTCGAGGAAGGCTGGCGCGTCGTTGGCATCGACAATTTCAGCGAATACTACGACCCGCAACTCAAGCGTGACCGCGCGGCAATTCTCGCGCGCTTTCCAAACTACCTTGAAATCGAGGGCTGCATCGAAACACCGGGGCTGCTCCGCGTGGCATTCGTTGATCATCAGCCAACCCACGTCATTCACCTCGCGGCGCAGGCAGGCGTTCGCTTCTCTATCGAAGAGCCGCAGACCTATCTTACCTCTAACGTCCAGGGCACCTTCGAGTTGCTCGAGGCCGCTCGTGCTTACCCCGGCGCACATCTTCTCCTGGCCTCGACCTCGTCGATATACGGCGCAAACGATAGGATGCCCTATAGCGAGGTCGATAAGGCCGACACACAGATGTCCTTCTACGCCGCGACAAAGAAGGCGACCGAGGCAATGGCGCATTCCTACGCCCATCTCTATGGCCTGCCGGTAACCATGTTCCGCTTCTTCACCGTATACGGGCCCTGGGGGCGCCCCGACATGGCACTCTTCAAGTTCGTCAAGGCGATGTTGAGCGGCGCGCCGATCGACGTCTACAACAATGGCGAGATGCGCCGCGATTTCACCTTTGTCGACGACCTGGTGGAAGCGGTCTGGCGTCTGTCAGCCATTCGGCCGGAAATCGGAGACTCAAGAGGCGATTTCGACAGTCTTAGCCCAGTCGCACCCTATAGGATCGTCAACATTGGCAAGGCGCAACCCGACACATTAGGGGAATTTATTGCACAGATCGAACAATCTCTCGGGATCGAAGCGCAGAAGAACATGATGCCGATGCAACCGGGCGACGTGCCAGCCACTTGGTCCAATACCCGCTTGCTGGAGGCTCTGACGCGCTATAAGGCGACGACCGGGTTGAACTTTGGTATCCCGGAATTCGTCCGTTGGTATCGCGATTACTTCGGTAGGTAGATTGCAAGAAGGAGCGGTCAAATGCGCATAGCAATGATCGGCACCGGCTACGTCGGGCTTGTCTCCGGAGTGTGTTTCTCGGACTTCGGGCACGACGTCGTTTGCGTCGATAAGGATGCGGGAAAGATCGCCCGCCTTGAGAGAGGCGAAGTGCCGATCTTCGAGCCGGGGCTAGACACTCTGTTGGCAAAAAACGTCGAAGCGGGACGGCTCTCCTTCACGCTCGATCTTGCCGAAGCTCTGAAAGGGACCGAGGCGGTTTTCATTGCAGTCGGCACCCCCACACGGCGCGGCGATGGGCACGCTGACCTGACCTATGTGATGGCGGCCGCGCGCGAAATCGCCGAAACCGCCAAAGGTCCATTAACAATCGTAACGAAATCGACTGTTCCAGTTGGCACGAACAGGGAGGTGGCCGAGGCCGTTCGGGAAGTCAATCCAGACTTGGATTTCGACGTCGCCTCGAACCCCGAATTTCTCCGAGAAGGCGCTGCGCTCGACGACTTCATGCGTCCCGACCGCGTTGTTGTCGGTGTCGAAAGTGCGCGCGCGGCTGATGTCATGGCCGAGATATACCGTCCGTTGTTTCTGCGCGATTTCCCTATTGTGACCACCGATCTTGAATCCGCCGAAATGATAAAATACGCAGCCAATGCATTTCTGGCGACCAAGATCACATTCATCAACGAGATCGCGGCGCTTTGCGAAAAGACGGGTGCGGATGTGCGCGAGGTTGCCAAGGGAATGGGGCTCGACGGCCGCATTGGCAACAAGTTCCTGCATGCGGGACCCGGCTATGGCGGTTCCTGTTTTCCAAAGGATACCAGCGCTCTCGCCCGGATCGGTCAAGACTTCGCTTCACCGATGACAATTACCGAGACTGTGATCGAGGTAAACGAGCGGGTTAAGCGACGGATGATCGAAAAGCTTCGCGACCTCTGCGACGGCAGCTTCAATGGCAAGAAAATCGCGGTGCTGGGAGTAACCTTCAAGCCCAACACCGACGATATGCGAGACGCCCCTTCGCTGACCATCGTGCCCGCACTGATTGGCGGCGGGGCCGACGTTCATGCCGTCGATCCAGAGGGGCAGCGCGAGGGTGAGGCTCTTCTACCCCACGTGGTCTGGGAGGCAGATGCCTATTCGGCCTGCAAGGGCGCTGACCTTGTCGTGATCCTCACCGAGTGGAACGAATTTCGCGCCCTTGACCTCGATCGTATCGCGTCGTGCATGGCAACAGCCAAGATGGCCGATCTGCGCAACATCTACGACGCAGAACGTGCTTCCGCGGCGGGGTTCGGCGCATACGTTTCGGTGGGTCGGCGGCCGTTTCCTTAAACTTCCCGATTCAACCAAAGCTTTGGATCTGCAATTTGCACGATCCTTAGGATTGAAACATAAAGGAAACCTCAGGTTGCGCCTGTGAAGGCAGGCATCCAGCTCAGTAGTAGTCCCCGTAGCCTCGCTCCAAGTAGCGGCACTTGTTGAGCACAATGCCGGCGACGTTGGTGTATTGGGCCACCTCGCGCTCGACTTCGTCAATTTGAGCAACCGTGGACATTCCTGCACCCGCAACGATCAGAACGGCATCGACATGCTTCAAAAAGCCTCGAGTTTCGTCGCTTACCAAGACAGGAGGTGTGTCGAAAAGCATCAGATTCGGCTCGTAGTCGGCTTGGACTTGATCGAAAAACTCACTTGTCTGATTGCTCAGAATTAGCTTTGCGGGGTCCGCGATTGCGCGCGTGGTCAATGCGATGCAAGTGTTCTCGTGCAGACGCAAAGCGTTTTCGGAGAATTCGGCTTCACCCAACAGCACAGCGTCCAGGCTCTTCTTCGGCGTTGCTCCGAACAGAGATGCTACCGATGGGCGACGCAGGTCGAGATCGAAAAGCATCCCACGAATTTCTGGTTGCCGCCCAAGGCCGGCGATCACGTTGCAAACCGTTGTTGTCTTTCCGCAGCCCGCTGTTGCGGAAGTGACCGCAATTCGCGTCCAGTTGTTGCGGCGCATTTCGAGCAACAGTTTCGTGCGCAGAATGTCAAAGTGCTGCGCTTCGACCGTCGCTTCACTGGCGTAAATTCGCGACTTCTGGATAATCGCAGGGACCGGCGTGAAGGGCTCCAACGCCGCCCACCGCTCGGAAACCTTTTCTTCGCGGGCAACCTTGCGCGCTCCTCCTCGCGACACATTGCCGGGGGTGCGGACGGGACGTCCATCATTGTCGCGTTTCTCGCGGGCCCGCGCCAGCGCAGCTTGTAGCTTTTCCATCTATTACATCCGGTACATCGTTACAGTCCAGTACGCTCGAGGACCTTCTCGAAAAGCAGGTCAAGCGGCAGGTAGTATGTGTGAAGAGCCCAGAGCGCCAAAGGTATCGAGACAATCACAAGCAGGATGAAGGTCGCCTTCAGGAAGTGCCGGCGTCGACGCACAGACTGCTCCTCGAGGAACGGAATCGTAGCGAGCGGCTGAATACCCAGACCACGGGCCAAGTCTATCGGACGGCGGATCGAACTGTTCACCAGTTCGGTCAAAACAAAGAAAGCAGCAGCAAGCGCCGATCCGACAAATACACCGCCGCCAGCGATCAGTTTTCGGTTGGGAGAAGTCGGCGCTCCCGGTACGGCGGCCTGTTCGATGAGCGCAACACGCTCACCCTTGGCTGCCGTCTCGACGTCGACGCCCTGTTCTGCAGTCGAGCGCGCACGTACGGCTTCATTGTACTGGGTCTGCGTGGTCTCGTACTCGCGCTGCATCCCATCAAGCGTAATCGCAACCTTGGGGGTCCTTTCGATTGCGTCGCTCAGATCTTCGAGGGCCAGATTGAGAGTCCTCACTTCCTCGTCGAGCGAGGCTATCCGGGAATCGATTTCCGCAAGCTGCAGCTTCAGAACCGCGCTCATCCCGCCCTCTTCCTCTTCTTGCACGATATCCAACGGTTCATTGGATTGGAGAATTTCGATCCGTTTTTTCAAGAACTTGATCGTTGGGCTATCCGGCGCATAGATCGCCAGCTTCGATCTCAACTCGGTCTCGAGCCGGTTGATCTCCTGCATCTGGGGCGTCATCTGGAATTGCGACGCGCCACTACTTTGGCCGACAAGAAGTAGTCGGTTTCGCTGTTCGATCAGAGATGTACGATCGCGTGCGGCCAGGTTAACGCGCTCCTGCAATTGCGACTGCCGGTCGAGCCGAAAGTTCAATCCGTCGGGAAGCGCATCGTTGTTCGCCTCCTTGAAGGCAACGATCTCGGCGCTTTGCTTGGCCAGTTTTTCCGAGAGACGCTCGACCCGTTGCGCGAAAAACTCGAGTGTCTCTCCGCTGGCATCTGTCCGACGTTCGACGTCGGCACGCAGCACATAGGTCACGAACTCGTTGACGACGTCAGCCGCGGCTTTTGGATCCTGTGATTCGAAGGATATCCGCAGAATGGTGGCCTGGTCCCTGCCACTGCTGATCTGGAACCTTGTCAACCTGCGCATGGCCGAAACAATTTCGTCCGGCGACATTGAAGGCTCGTTCGCAAAGACATTGTATTTTTTCGCAATGTCCAGAAGGTTCGCGCGCGTCATCAAACGCAGCTCGATCTCCTTTAGACCCCTCGCAGCCTGGGTTTGGACGGTCGATGTAAACAACGTCGCGGGCAACTCGGCACCTTCCACCAACAGGGCCGCACTTGCCTCGTACTTTGGTGGCATTGTTAGGGCGAGGCCTACCCCGATGCCGCCACACAGGACTAGAATCACGGTCATGATCGGCAGGCGCTTCTTGACCAATTCAAGATAGAAAAGGATCTCACTGTTCATTCGGCAGCTTCCCCGACTGACTGTACGGCGGGCAGAAAGATTCCGTCGTCCAGAACTTCCTCGACAATCGCGGCATCAACGATGCGCCGCTCCTCGGTCGCGGCGTAGACCATTGCCACATCGCAGAGCTTGTTCACCAGGCGCGGGATTCCATGCGTATGCTTGTGGATCAGTTCGACGGCATCCGCCGTGAACTCAGAACCCGAGCCGCCGACGTGCTGCAGTCGATGCTGGATATAGGCAGCAACCGCCGCACAATCGAGCGAGCCGATATGGTATGTGGCCGTAACCCGCTGGGCAAACTGGCGCAACTCTGGCCGCAGGATCATCTGTCGCAGTTCAGGCTGACCCACAAGGATAAGCTGCAGCAACTCGTCCTTGTTGGAGTTGATGTTGGTCAACATCCGCAATTCTTCAAGCCCCTCGACAGACAGGTTCTGCGCCTCGTCTATCAGGATGATGACGCGCCTCCCGGTGGCATACTCCTCAATCACGAAATCCTGCAATTGCTGGAAGAGCGTGACGTAGGCCGCCGTCAAATCCGTCTCGACCCCCAAAGAATTCAGAGCCCATTGCAGAAGCTCTCCGCGACCGCCCTGGGCGTTCGAGACCAGACCAATGGTGATATCATCATCAAGAGTTTGCAGAAGTTTCTGTACGAGGGTCGTTTTGCCTACGCCAACTTCACCGGTAACCACCGTAATCGGCGAGCGTGTCATGACGCCGTATTCCAGCACTGAGTAGGCCCTGCGATGCGCACGGGACCAGAAAAGGAAATCGGGATCGGGTAGAAGCGTGAACGGCCTCTCCGAAAATCCGAAAAACTCAATGTAAAGGTCTGTACTCGTCATGGTCTCACAAGGCTAACGAGCTTGGTATATATGGCGCGCAGTGCTGAGAGTCCAAGCGCGGGCTGGATACAAGAACATCTTGTCGATTGTGCGGCAAATCTGCAATCCCTTAGCTTGAAGGCGCGAATCAATGTCGATCACCACGGATCCAGGAGGCGAGCCTCCCACGATTGATCTCCCTCTCGGAAACAATCTTTCAAAAATTAAGATATTGTTTACAGCGCCCACGAGCAGACCTCGGCAGAAGAATGGCGGAAATATGGCGCGTTTCGCCGTAATTTCCCTGTAGAATCCCGCCGTTGCCGTTAACCTCAGATTAATCCTAAACGTAGCATTCACGCTAGCAACGCCTTGTTGTGAAGGTTCTTCTTTGCCTTAGGCATCGCGAAATGGTAGACGCAGAGAAGTGAGACGTAGGATGTTTGCCAGTGAATGTGGCATGACTTTGTCGTTAAGAGTGCATGGGGGCCGGTGCGAGCCGGTGTAGGTTAAGTGACAGTTCATTATTCCAAGATTACCACCTCGGGTTTCGAGGCAGAAGCGGGTGCGGCTTCCTCGGGAAAACAAAGTGTCTACAGAGCGTTTCTAAAACGCTTCCTGGATGTTGTTGCCGTGCTGGTGTTCGCGCCCATACTTATCCCCTTCTTCGCACTGGTCAGCTTGCTCATTGCAACTGACGGCCACGCACCGTTCTTCAGACAGGAACGGGTCGGCAAGGATGGAAAACGTTTCGGGATGTGGAAGTTCCGTACGATGGCGCCGAACGCCGAACGTGCCCTGGCTGAACACCTTGACGCCAATCCGTCGGCGCGGGCCGAGTGGGATCGAAACCAGAAACTGAAAAGTGATCCCCGCATCACCACCGTCGGCCGCATTCTTCGTCGGACCTCCGTCGATGAACTGCCTCAGATATTCAACGTTTTGGCGGGTGACATGTCATTGGTAGGCCCGCGCCCCATGATGCCTTGCCAACAAGCGCTGTATCCCGGCCACGCCTATTACCGGCTCCGTCCGGGCCTGACCGGCAGCTGGCAGGTTTCTGAACGACACACTTCGACATTCGCAGAGCGTGCAGTCTACGACGACGACTATGAAAGCAGGCTGAGCTTTGCGACGGACGCCGCTATCCTCATGCGTACCATTGGCGTGGTGCTTCGCTGCACCGGGGCGTAGAGAGCCGCGCCACAGACTACCGCGATAGGCTGGCTGTCTGTCGCTGTAGCTGGTAGAAGTGTAGTCGCCGAAAAGTAGTCGAGGTGTTGCCTTGAATTCGATTGTTCTACGAGGTCTGACTTTTGCCGTCTGCATGATTGCCCTGAGCGCCTGTGACAGCTCGGAGGAGCGTGCCGAGAAGCATTTCCAATCTGGACTTGAGCTGATTCAGAGCGGCGACTTGAAGCGGGCATTCGTTGAGCTTCGGAACGTGCTGGCTCTCAACAGCTCGCACCGGGACGCTCGTGCGACATATGCCCGCCTGGCGCGCGAAGAAGGTAACATTTCCGAGGCCTACGCGCAGTTTTTGCGACTTTCAGAGCAGTTTCCCGATGACATGGAGGCCCGGCTTGCCTTGGCCGAAATGTCAATTTTGGCCCAAGGCTGGGACGAGGCGGAGAGACATGGGAATGTTCTGATCGAAGCTAATTCCGAGCTTGACGGCGTAGATATAGTCAAACTTGCCCTGGAATTTCGAAAGGCAGTTCTTGCGGAAGATGCGTCTCGCATCCGCGAACTTACCCGCGAAGCCGAAAAACTCGCCGATACGAAGCCAAACAATGAGATCATCGCCCGCCTTCTGCTCGAAGGCTATCTGAGCGACGGTCGGCTAGATGACGCGATCGAAACGACGCGGGCGATGATCGCCGCCCAAACCGAAAACCCTGCCTTCTATTCGATCCTGACCGAACTTCTTGCTGCCCAGGGCGACAATGACGCGCTCGAAGCGCACTTGCGCGTCATGATCGAGACCTTTCCAGAGGAAGAAACCAACAAGGGCAGGCTCATCGGCTTGCTCCTTGCAGAAAACCGGCAGGATGAGGCCGAAGCTTTCGTGCGGAGCGAAGTCGCCTCAAGCGATGACAAGCCCGCGAGCTTCCTGAACCTCGTTGCACTTGTCCGGCACATTCGTGGCGATGAGGCAGCCCTCGCCGAGATCGAAGCCAATGCCGAAGAGTTTGGCGACACCGCCCTTTTGAAATCGCTGAAAGCCGGATTGTTATTCGATCTGGGGAGACGCGACGAAGCGATATCGCTTTTGCAATCTGTAACTGACGGCGCGGAACCAAGTGCGGAGATAGACGGCTACAAAGTTGCCCTGGCCAAGATGTTGGCTAGCGAAGAAAACGAGGTCGGCGCGCGAAAACTGGTCGAGGAGGTTCTCGCTCACGATTCAAGCAACGTGGAGGCTCTCAAGATGAGAGCCGTGTGGCAGATCGAATCCGACCAGCCGAACGAGGCGATCGCGACCCTGCGTCTGGCTCTCGATCAAGCGCCCGATGACGCGGAAGCCATGACATTCATGGCGCGTGCACATGAGCGCAACGGAGATTCGCAACTCGCCCACGACCTCCTGGCTCTTGCGGTTGAGGCATCGAATGGCGCGCCAGCTGAAAGCCTGCGATTTGCTCAAGTCCAGATATCCAAAGAGCGATACTCGTCCGCCGAGGATGTGCTGGTTCGAGCGTTGCGCCGCACGCCTGCCAATGTCCAACTTCTGGCGATGCTTGGCCGTGTTCATGCTGCAACGTCTGACTGGCCGGGCATGCAACAGGTCATCAGGGCGCTGCGCAACCAGACGTCCGCGGAGGCCAACGTCGCGGCCGACGAGTTGGAGCTTCAGCTAGTTGCAGGACGCCAGGGACGCGAGGAAAGTATCAAGTTCCTTGAACAGTTGGCGGATAGCAGCCCAAACGCGCTAAATGCACGTATCGCGCTTGTCCGGGCCCGGTTGCAGGACAACCAGGGTGAAGCCGCTCTCGAATTGGCGAGGGAACTGGCGACGGAACTGGCCGGCGACCCTCGCGGGGCATTGGTTCTGGGGAACACGCAGTTGGCGCTGGCAGACTACGAAAGCGCCGAGGCCACGTTTCGCGCCGAAATCGAGCGCGATGAAACAAACAGCACAGCGGTTCTGCAACTTGTAAGGGCACTTAGTGTCCAGGATCGTTTGGATGAAGCGGCTGCGCAAGTCGACCGGTCGCTGGAAACAAACCCCGACAAACCGGATTTGCTGTGGGCGAAGGCATCACTTGCCGAAAAATTGAATGATATCGATGGTGCGATTGCGATTTATGAGCAGCTGTACGAGATAAACGGAAACAGCGACGTAGTCGCGAACAATCTTGCCAGTCTCCTTGCAACGTATCGGTCGGATGCCGAAAGCCTGGACCGTGCGCTCGTCGTCGGAAAGCGGCTGCGGGACACGAAGTTCCCGCCATTCCAAGACACGTATGGTTGGATTTTGTATCGTCAGGGCGAATACGAGGCGGCATTGGGCTACTTGGAGTCCGCTGCCGCGGCGTTGTCGAATGATCCCATCGTCCAGTTTCATCTCGCGAAAGTGTACATGGCCGTCGGTCGGGATGCAGATGCGCTCGCCCAGTTTAGTAAAGTCGGAGACCTTTCAACGGAGGATGACCCAAGACCGCAAATTGCCGAGGCAAAGTCCGAGGTCCTGCGTTTGTCACAGTGAACGATGCCGGGTAGCCGCCGAACTTGTCTGCGCGCGTCCGATCGTTAATAATTGCGGTGAATCTGATGCTCCAACACGCGAACAGTGTGAGAGTTGTGAGTTTGACCCAGTACGAAAGAACCTTGAGGGGAATGGTTATGATGAAGAAGTTCCTGGTCGCTGTTTTGGCAATTCTCTTTGCCACTGGCGCATTCGCACAATCGGGGTATCAAATCCGAGCCGGAGATACGCTGCAAGTTGAGGTTCTTGAGGACCCTTCGCTGAACCGGTCGGTCCTGGTTTTGCCCGATGGAAATATCTCCTTTCCTTTCGCGGGCTCGGTCCAGGCGAGGGGGCGGACAGCAGGCGAGGTAAGCGCAGCCATTACCTCGGGTATTCGGTCGAATTTTGCGGGAGAGCCCAATGTCTTTGTAACCGTTTCGACACTCAACCAAGGCGCTGCAACCGGATCGGGGTCTGCGGGGATGCAAGTCTACCTTATGGGAGAGATCGCCTCTCCGGGAGTGGTTGACATGGCACGCGGAACGACCTTGGTTCAGGCCTTGGCACAAACCGGCGGCTTTACTCCTTTCGCCGCGACGAAGCGGATCATACTGCGGCGGACGGACCCACGTACAGGCAAGGCGATGGTCCGAAAAATCAACTACAAGGCGCTTGCAAACGGCACGTCGAACATTCAGGACTTCCGACTGCGTGATGGCGACGTGATTATCGTTCCCGAACGCCGTCTTTTCGAGTAGTAAGGCAACATGGTATCACTGCGATCGAGGTCACTTCTAGCAGCCCTCGCGCTCTCGGTCTCTATTCTTGGCGCTCCTGCCTTCGGGCAGGATGCGCGCGCGCGGGAAGGACGTCTGACCTACGGGATCGGGTTGGACTACGACTTCGATGTGGGGCTGGAAGTGGTCAGCGACATCGGATTGACGCTGATCACCCGCACGCGCAGCACATCGTTGGAATTCAATATCGCGACTGAGCTTTTTGGCAATTTCACCGATAGTGGCACCGACGACTTTGATTTTCGAGACAATTCCGTGGGCATTGTCTATTCACGTGACGGCGCCAACAGCGCGCTGCTCTTCTCGGCCGGGTATTCCGAGCGCAACCTTGAAGACGATGTTGTAGATTCGATCGTGACGGACGGCGGAGAAGTTACGACACTTCAGTTCTCCGGTAGCGTCGAGACGGGCATCGAAGGACCTTTCGGGGTAAAAATCGACGCAAGCTACCGCGACCGTGACTTCACAGCGGCAGATCCGTCTCTTGTTGATGATACAGTGACTTCCCTCGAAGCGCTGGCGCGCTTCAGCCTTTCGCGATCGACGTCGCTTCGGGCACGGGCTGGCCTGACAAGGACTGATGAAGACGATGCCGCCGGCACCGAGACCGTTGCAACATATTTCGGGCTTGGCGTCGCGACAGAGACGGCCGGCGGTCTCGATGTCACCGGCGATCTTCTGTTTGACAGATCCGAGGAAACAACTTCGATGCCCGCCGCCTCGAATGTTGAAGATGGAGTTGGATTTGAACTTGCCGTAACACGGGCCATGCCGAATGGCTCGATCGGCGGATCATTGAATAGTCGCATCGACGACGTCGGGCGACGGTCTACCCTCACCCTGATGCGCAGTATCGACACCAAGACCGGCGAGTTCGCCTTCTCTGTTGGGGTTTTGGACCAGGAGAACGTGGACGACCTCCAAGTGATCGGTGGACTGACATATTCGGTGGAAGGTCCACGGAACGCGTTCTCGGCCTCGCTGACCCGCGAAGCCAACACGCGCAATGACGCGACAGTTGTGCAAACCGGCCTTGAACTGGCCTACCGCCAGCAGATCAACGCGATCTCGGACTGGGAGGCGACGCTGGGTTATCGCGAGATCGACGAACTTGGCAGTTCGGATGACGATGCGCGCACGACCGCGGGTCTAAGCTACACCCGCAATCTTACGGATGAATGGAGCATGAGCACCGGGTACAAATACTCCAAGGATGAAGGTGAAGACGCCGAGAATTCGGTCTTCTTCAACATCCGGCGCGATATTACCTTCGGTTTCTGATCCGTGTCCTCACGGACTTTGGTCTATGTCTTAATTGCGGTCTGTGTCGGTATCGAAGCAGTCTTGCAGTTGGGCGACCTCAACCTCACTGGTGTCCCGCGCCTGAGATCGCTGGTCTATGAGTATGCCGGTTTTTGGCCCGGACTGCTGCGGAACTGGCAGCCAAACTATCCGTTCCAAAGCACGGTGATGTTTGTCACCTATGGGTTTCTGCATGCCGGACTCTGGCATCTCCTTCTAAACATGGTGACCTTGTGGAGCCTCGGCGGCGCTGTGGCCCAACGGGTCGGCGGATGGAAACTCGGTTTCGTCTACACTTGCGGTATCCTTGGAGGCGCCGCCGGTTATGCTCTTCTCAGCAACAGCTTCACACCAATGGTCGGGGCTTCGGGTGCCTTGTTTGGACTGGCAGGAGCAATTCTGGCGTGGGACTATATCGACCGATTTTCTGTTGAAGAGCGGCTGTGGCCGGTGGCCAGGGCAGCGCTTCTTCTGGTTGGGCTCAATATTGCTCTGTACTACGCTATGGGCGGCATCCTTGCCTGGCAGGCGCATTTGGGCGGCTTTGTCGCGGGGTGGATCTCGGCGCTTCTGATCGACCCGATCGCGCGGGCGTGAGAAGGCTTGCCATTGCGAGGCCGCAGCAGGGCGCAACGACGGTGGACAACCTCCTCCTGCGCAAACAGGATGCTCCGTGAAAGGGAGCGAGATGTTTACCCTCCATGAGATCGAAGACGCGCATGCTCTTGTTGCGTCGCGAATGTGTCCAACACCGCAATATGCCTGGCCGCAACTCCGCCGAAGGCTGGGTTGCAAGGTTTGGGTGAAGCACGAAAACCATACGCCCACCGGATCTTTCAAGGTGCGGGGCGCGGTTACCTTCATGGATTGGCTAACGCGAACCCGCCCCGATTGTCCGGGCATTGTGACGGCCACACGTGGCAACCACGGTCAGGGTCAGGCCATGATCGCGACGGAAAAGGGTTTGCGCGCGGTGGTTTATGCACCACGCGGCAACTCGGTCGAAAAGAATGCGGCAATGCAAGCCTTTGGAGCCGAAGTGATTGAGTTCGGCGACGACTTCGATACGGCCCGCGAGGAGGCGCTGCGGGTCTCCGTGACTGAAGGACTGCAGTTCGTGCCTCCGTTTCATCGCGAACTGGTTAGGGGTGTTTCAACCTACGCCTATGAGTTGCTGCGAGATCAGCCGCAGATCGAGACGTTATATGTTCCCATTGGTTGTGGTTCGGGTATTTGCGGCTGTATCGCGGCGCGCGATGCGCTGGGGCTCGAGACCCGGATCGTGGGTGTCGTGAGCGAGAACGCGCAGACCGCCAAACTCTCGTTTGAGGCCGGGCGGCCGGTTGAAACGGGGGCGGCGCGCACATTTGCGGACGGGGTTGCGGTGCGAGTGCCGGTTCCTGAAGCATTGGAGGTTTACGCTACCGGGGCCGAACGGATTGTGACGGTGAGCGACGAGGCCGTGGCCGAGGCGATCCGAATTTTCTACCGCGACATTCACAACCTCGCAGAAGGTGCTGGGGCTGCGCCATTGGCCGCACTAATGCAAGAGGCCGGTGCCAATTCGGGCAAGGAGGTGGCGGTCATTCTCTGCGGCGGGAACATCGACGCCGATTGGTTCCTGACGGTCATGCAAGGCGGTGTGCCCAGGGTATAGAGAAGCCGCGGAAACTGTTGGTGGGAAAAGAAAAACGCGGCCCAAAGGAGCCGCGTTTCCTGTTTTCGATTGAGGTGGGGATTACTCCTCGCCACCTTCCTCTTCGCCATCGGCCTCGGCTTCGGCGGGTGCTTCTGCAGCTTCCGCTTCGCCCTGATCCTCATCGGACTGACTGGCCAGGCCCGAGGGTGCGGAGATGTTTGCGATGACGAAATCGCGGTCGATCGTGGGCTTTGCGCCTGCTGGGAGATCGACGTTCGAGATCGTGACGTTCTCGCCGATCTCGAGACCGGCGACGCTGACTGTCACCTTTTCGGGAATATCCGACGCGGTCACGACAAGCTCGACTTCGGGGCGGATCATGGTCAGAACGCCGCCCTTGCGGATGCCGGGGCATTCGTCCTCGCCGGTAACTTCCACCGCGATGAAGAGGTTGATCTTGGTGGTCCGCTTCAGGCGCAGGAAGTCGACATGGGTCGGCAGGTCCTTGACCACGTCGCGCTGGACGTTCCGGCAGATGACGCGAACATCATCCTGCCCGTCGACCTTCATGTTGAAGAGCGTCGAGAGGAAGCGGCCGTCTTTCAGCTTTTTAAACAGCACGTTGAAGGGGATATTGATGGGAAGCGGATCGGTGCCGCCGCCGTATACGATGCCAGGTACGAGCCCGTCTCTGCGAGCTTGACGGGCGGCCCCCTTGCCTGTCCCCGTCCGTACCGTGGCGTTGAGATCAGGAATCTCGCCAGCCATTGGTAATCTCCAAGTTTTGAATTGGGGCGGCCTCCAAGGGTGTCCGCCTCCGGTGAAGTGGCGCGTATAGCGGCGATTCGGGGGTTTGGGAAGGGTAAATTGCCGTTCGCACGCAACGTGCCGGTGAGCACGAAGCCCTGCCGTCGAAAACAAGGGTTAATGCAGGAAAACAAGGCGAATGGCGTCAAATCGCAACGTCGGTATCACGTCGGTATCACGTCGGTATTACGTCGGTGCCCCTATGGGCGGAACGAAATGACACCCCAAGATGTGCTTCCGGCGTTAAGGAGTGTTGAGATCGCCTTCCGGGGCGCCCTGCCCGTTCGGAAAATTGCAACCGGTTCGGGTCCAAAATCGAAGAGAACCCGGCGTTCCGTGGCGGAAGCCGGGCCCCTGGTATCGCAATGCCGGACGGGAGGCACCCGGCTTGCAGGTCGTCAGGCTGCTTCTGTCACAGCCTCGAAGGTCGCCATGTCGCGCAGCGGGAAGAGAACCTCGTGGATCTCCACCTCGGGCGTGCCGATGGCGCGGTAGGAGGCGGCGATGGTCCTGGCGAGGTCCGTCGCACGGAAGGCTTCAAGGTCTTCCCTGGAACGCCAGACGTTGAAGCCGCCGTAGTGGTTCGGCTTGTCGAGCTTGAGATAGAACTTCTGGACGAGGCCTGGAACCGCCTCGAACTGAGGCTTGCGCGCCTTCGCGACGGCCTCGACTTCTTCCAGGGTCAGGGTGGTTTCGATCTTGATGAACTGAACGATCATTTTGGTCTCTCCTGTCTTGGTTCCTGCCGGATCATCCCGGCGACAAGACGAGCATCGCCTGTTTGAGTTTGCAGCGGAATTCGCCAATCTGGAAAGCTGTCATTGCAAAAACGAACAGGTCCGGCCACCGCCAAAAACAATCTGCCCGGCGTTCCTTTGCGGAAGCCGGGCGCTGGATTCGCGGAGCCGGGCGGGAGGTACCCGGCTTGTGTCGGGGTCATGCCGCTTCGAGCTTCTCCATAGCACGCAGCGGGAACAGAACGTCGTGAACTTCCACGTCCGGCGCGCCGACGACCTTGTAGGCCGCGGGAATTGTCTTGGCGAGGTCCGAGGCGCGGAAGGCCACCAGGTCTTCTTTCGAGCGCCAGATGTAGAAGCCGCCGTAGTGGTTCGGTTTGTCGAGCTTCAGGTAGTACTTCTGGACAAGGCCCGGAATGGCCTGGAACTGGGGCAGACGCTCGTTTGCGACGGCTTCGACCTCATCGAGGGTCAGGGTGGTTTCGAACTTGACGAACTGAACGATCATTGGGGTCTCTCCTTTTTCGATCCTGCCGGGCTGATCCGGCGACAAGCACACCGTCGCCTGTTTTCTTTTGCTTCGGAATTCGCCATTCTGGAAATCAGAGCTTGCAAAAACGGACAGGTAGATGCCCAAGACGACCGAGATGCAGAAAACCCGGCGGGACCTGGAATGGGGTGATCTGGCGATCATCCTTGCCATCGGGCGGGCGGGCAGCC
Source organism: Silicimonas sp. (assembly GCA_022340315.1). Lineage (GTDB taxonomy): Bacteria > Pseudomonadota > Alphaproteobacteria > Rhodobacterales > Rhodobacteraceae > JAJDOD01. Next base: position 25,504 of record JAJDOD010000017.1, read on the forward strand.
TTTCGGGCGCGGCCCGGCTTCTGGGCAAGACGCACAGCACGGTCTTCCGCAATATCAAGGCGATCGAGGAGAAGACCGGGGTACGGTTCTTCGATGCGCTGGATACCGGCTATCTGCCGACCGACGCGGGCCGAACGGCGATGGTCTATGCCGAACGTGTCGAGGGCGAGTTCCATGCACTGGGGATCGAGGTTCTGGGGCAGGATGCCCGACTGAGTGGCCGGGTGCGGATCACCTGTCCCGAGGCATTTGCCGAGGATCACGCGCCTGGACTGGCAGCGCGTTTCCTTGCCGAGCACCCGGATATCCGGATCGACGTAACGCCCGGTCACGGGGCGATGGACCTGAACAAGCGCGAGGCCGAGGTTGCGATCCGGGCGACGCGGAAACCGCCAGACACGGCATTCGGGCGCAAGATCTGCCCGTTCCGCTTCGCGCTTTATGCCAGCCCCGCCTACCTTGCGGCGACCGAGGGCGTGCCGATTGCCGAACATGCCTTCTGCCTGATCGAGGGAACCGCCCCGTGGCTGGTGCCTGCTGTCTGGAAGACCAGGGAACAGGGCGAGGACCGGGCGGTGTTCCAGTGCCGTGCCTCGCGCGCGGTTCAGAATGCCGCCGTGGAAGGCGCGGGCCTGACGTTCCTGCCCTGCTACGTGGGCGATGCCGATGACCGTCTGATGCGGGCCTCGGATCCCATTGAGGCGCTGGACCTGGACTTGTGGGTTCTGACGCATACGGAGTTGCGGAACACCGCGCGGATCAGGGCGCTGATGACGTTTCTTTACGATGCCCTGAACGCGGACGCGGATCTTTGGGGTGGGCGGCGCAAGGAAACCGGAACGC
>JAJDOD010000064.1 GCA_022340315.1 Silicimonas sp.
TGATGGACGAGCTCGACACCGACACCGTCGACCGCATCGTGCTGGCGGGGGCGTTCGGCGCGCATATCTCGCCCAAGCACGCAATGGTCCTCGGCATGATCCCTGACTGCCCCATCGACAAGGTGACCTCCGCCGGCAACGCCGCCGGAACCGGCGCGCGCATCGCGCTCTGCGACATCTCCGCCCGCGCCCGCATCGAGGCCGAGGTCAAGCGCATCGAGAAGGTCGAAACCGCCATCGAGCCGCGCTTCCAGGAGCATTTCATCGCCGCCAACGCGATCCCCCACGCCACCGCTCCCTTCGCAGAGCTGTCGAAAGTCGTCACGCTCCCACAGGTCAGCTTCAACAGCGGATCGGGCGGCGGCGAAGGCGGCCGCCGCCGCCGTCGCCGCGCCTGAGACAGGCGGGAAGGATGCGGCTCTTGCTGGTCATATTCCTTGTTCTCTCGGCTTTCGCGCTTCTGTCTGGCTTCGCGGGCAGCCTGCATCCCGCAGGCGACTCGCTTGCGGTCGCCCGGCCCCTCCTCGCCGCTCTCGTCGCGGTCCTCTCCCTCCTCGCGCTGGCCGCGCGCCCTCGCCGCCTCGGCGCGACCGGACTGGCCCTTGCCGCCGCCTCGGCGCTGACGCTGATGCCGCCCGGACCAGGAGCCGCCGGTAGCGCCAGAACCTATCTGGCCTACCAGAAGAATGTGCACTTCCGGCTCAGTGACCTCGCACCACTTGCCAGCGACATCCGCGCGACCGGCGCCGATTTCGTCATGCTGCAAGAGCTTCACCGCAACACCCGCCCGATCCTCTCTGCGCTCCGCCCGGACTACCCCCACCAGAGTTTCTGCGCCTTCGCCGCCGTCGGCGGCGTCGCGGTACTCTCGCGCTGGCCCTCGACAGGCGCCGCGCCGATCTGCACCGAAGGCGGCGGCCTGGCAGCGATGCAAGTCGCCACACCCGACGGCCCGCTCTGGATCGCCTCGCTCCACCTGCACTGGCCCTTCCCCTTCGCCCAGGCCGACCAGGTGGCCTCGCTGCTCCCCGTCCTCGAAGGCCTCGGTGGCCCGGTCCTGCTCGCGGGCGACTTCAACATGGTCCCCTGGGGCCATTCCGTCCGCACCCTGGCCGAGGCCTCCCGAACCACTCCGGCAGGCTATGCGGGCGGAACCTTTGCCTTCAGCCGCATGCACCGGGGCCGGAACCTGGCGGAACTGTTCCCCCGCCTGCCCATCGACCATGTCCTGATCCCGGACACGGGCACGCCGGTCGCACTCGACCGACGCGATCGCCTGGGCTCGGACCACCACGGCCTTCTCGCCACCTTCGCGCTTGCGCCGCCAACCGGCTCCTGACCGCCCGCCTGTGGACAATCCCCGGCGCCGACCCATATGAAGCCCGAACTGAAAACGCCATAAAACCGAGTAAGATCAAATGGAAGAAATCGAAGCTGGCACCGAAGCTGCGACCTCCTGGCTGATGAGCCTCCTCAACGCCGATATCTACAACGGCCAGTCGCTTGCCGATTACCTGACGCTCGATGCCATACTCGGACTGGCAGGCAACGTCGCCGCCGCCATCGCGCTGGTCCTGCTGGGCTTCTTCATCTCGGGCCTGCTCGGCCGCCGCATCCGGCGCCTGGGCGAACGCCACAAGCGGCTCGACGATACGCTCTTCAATTTCCTCGCCAACATCGTGCGCTACACGGTGCTCGCCTTCACCGGGCTCTTCGTCCTCAACACCTTCGGCATCCAGACCACCTCGCTGATCGCGCTGATCGGCGCCGCCGGCCTCGCCATCGGCCTGGCCCTTCAGGGCACGCTCTCGAATGTCGCGGCTGGCGTGATGATCATCTTCTTCCGCCCCCTCAAGCTGGGCGATTTCGTCGAGGTCGGCGGCGTCATGGGGACGGTAAAGGAGATCACGCTCAACTTCACCGAGCTGTCCGACCTCAGCAATGTCAGGATCGTGGTGCCCAACTCCGAGGTCTGGGGCAACATCATCAAGAACTACTCCAGCAACGCCACCCGCCGTGCCGAATGGACCTTCGGCGTCGGCTACGGCGCCAACCTCGCCACCGCCGAGAAAGTCATCCGCGAGACGATCACGGCCGACCCCCGCGCCCATGCCGACCCTGAACCTTTCATCCAGGTCAACAACCTCGGCGACTTCAGCGTGGATTTCCTTGTCCGCGTCTGGTGCAACGCAAGCGACCTATTCCAGTTCCAGGCCGATATGAAACGCAAGGTGAAAGAGGCGCTGGACGAGGCCGGGGTCGACATCCCCTTCCCGACCCGCACGCTCATCAATGCCCGCGACGCGCAGGAATAAAGCCTAGCGCCCGGTCTCGGCCCGGAACCGCTCCAACTCGGCCTTGGTGCCCAACCCCGCCTCGGCGTACTCGTCCAACTCGCCAAGCAGCCCCTCGACCGCGGCCCGCGCCTCGGCATCCAGATGCTGCGCCATCGTGACAAGTGCCGCATGAATTCCGCCGAGCACCTCGACAAATCCCGCCCCGTCGCGCGCGATGTCGCGGAACGCCGGCACGATCAGATCCTGAGGTTCGATCCGCGAGAGGAAAACGCGCCCCGACGGCTCGTCTGTATCCTCGGCCTCGGCACAGAAGTACTCGTGCAACAGGATCTCCAGCCGCGCGACCACCTCCACCGCGGTTCCGGGATCGTTGATCCCGGGCGACAGCGCCTTGGTCGCGGTCTCGCGCAGTACCTGCAAGGCATAGCGCGGGTCCTGCGCATAACTGCGCGCCGAGCCGATCGAGAAATGCCCCGCGACCTTCCCGGCTTCGATGCCGCCGGTCAGGCGCGCGATGTCCTGCCCCTTCAGGACCCGGTCGCCGGGCAGCACGGTGACATAGACCTCGCCCCCGCCATTCTCGGCAACATCCGCCAGGGCCTCGACGTCAACGCGCAACACATATCCCGACGTCTCCGCCACGACCGGCCGGGCCTCGCCCGGAATATCGTCGTATGACGCCAGCGCCGAGGCCCCCAGCGTCGGGCTCTCCTTGTGCGCCCTGAGCGATTCACGCGCGGTTTCCCCGACACGCTCCAAAGCATAATCCACGCTCCCGATATGGCTCAGCTTGTGGATCCAGCGCACCAGCGAAACCACGATAGCCACCACCAGCAGGATCGTGGTGGCAAAAACCACCACCGCCGCGCCCTCGCTGTAATAGTCCGCCCGGAACAGGATGATCGAGGCCAGCGCAAAGACGAAAGCGCCCACGAAGGTCGCCAGCATCGACTGGGTCGAGCGGTCCTCCATCAACAGCCGGTGAATGCGCGGTGTGGTGTTCGCCGCCAACGCCCGGTGCGACGACACCATGATGCCAAGCGAGAACGTGGCAACCGCCAGCATGCTGCTCGCCAGGATATTCAGGATCGGCAAGGTCGCGTCGGCGGTCATGCCCCAGTTCGAGAGCATCGGCAGGGCCCACTCGACCACCGGCGCCACCAGCGCGGCCACTACCGAAACCGCCGCGATCAGCGCGACCCTGATCCACAGGACCCGCGACAGGCGGCGAAGTTCCAGCAGGGCTTGTTTCGGGCTCATGTCCACCTTTCCCGCGTGCAGAGCGACACCGCCAGTCTGACCCGCCCGGCAAGGCCGCTGCAAGCACCCTCTCACCAAGGACCGACGCTACGGGTGGGATGTGAACGAACCCGGCAATATGTAGAAGCCCCGATTGGCAGCTTCGAGCCCATTGTTGACGCCGCCATTCAGCGGTAACTTTCTGCGGCGTCGATGGAGGGTGCTTATGATCCGGCAGGCAGACCCAACCAAAATTGAACTGATCTTAGGCGGCTGCCATTGCGGCGCCGTTCGATACGAGTTCGATTGGACGCGGCCCTCGGAACCGATAGCGGTGCGTGCCTGCGGATGTACTCTTTGTCAGAAGCATCGTGCAGTCTGGACCTCTGATCCAGATGGCGCTTTCCGCCTTATCCTTGAGGACCCTCTGGCAGCGCACCGTTATCGCTTTGGCACTAAAACGGCGGAGTTCCATATCTGTCGGACATGCGGCGTAATGCCGATAGCGACATGCTTGCTGGGCGCACTCCGGTACGCTGTAATCAACATCCATTCTTTCGAGGGAATCGATCGCGCACGCATGGTAGAGCGTGGAACGGATTTTGACGGCGAAACTTCAGAGGTTCGCCTCGCGCGCAGAAGGCGCACTTGGACGCCCGAAAGAACCGCTTGAACATGCGCCGACTGGCGCTCGGGGGTGTGAACGGGCCGTTGGCCGCCCCCTTTATTCGCGCCCTTCAAGCCCCTGTTATCATATCAGCCCTACGCTCGGCCTCCAGATGTCGCATCTGTTGCCTTCTGACCCGCGGCACGCCTGGTCCGTGGCATCGGCTCCCGGAGCATACGCGGTGATCCAAGGTCCGCTCCGCCCCGCAGAACAGCCGCTCATCACAAGCTCCGGCGATACCACCGCCCCAGCCGATTGCCCGAGACCAAGCACCCGGACGCCGCCTCCAAGGTTATTGCGGAACCTGCCGCCCGGCAGTAGAAAGCGCATCAGCGCGGGTATGATGTAATGGTAGCCTGTCAGCTTCCCAAGCTGAACGCGCGGGTTCGATTCCCGCTACCCGCTCCAGACAGCCCGGACCCATGACCGACTATATCGACATCCTTGACCGTCCCGCGCTCGAAGCGCTCGGCATCGACGGTTACGCCTATGGATACGCCGACCGGGTGCGGTTCTACGAGCTTGACGCGCTGAACCATGTCAACAACGTCGTTTTTCTGAAGTGGTTCGAGACCATCCGCGTCCGCTATGTCCAGGACTACGGCCTCACCCGCTATGGCGCCCCGGACGACCCGCAGCTTGTCGTGCGCCGGGTGACCGCCGATTTTCTCGCGCCGATGTTCCAGAACCAGGCTTATGTCGTCACCACGCGGACCACGCTGGTCAAGCCGTCGAGCTTCGTCATGGAGTACGGGCTGTTCGTGGATGGCGAAAAAAAAGCGGCGGGCGAGGCGGTGGGCGTCAGCCTCACCCCCGACGGCTCGGCCCGCCAACCGCACCGGCCCGAGGCGGTGGCCCGGATGATCGAGCGCGACGGCGCTACCGATCAGACCTGACGGGCGCCGGGACGGCTCCCCAGGCCATCGCTCCAGGAGGTTAACACCCCGGCAACCTTCCTTACCGCACGCCCCGAAACGGGCGGCACAAGGCAGGAGAACCGATGCGGGCACCGACGCGATACCGACGTAATACCGACGTGATACCGACGTGCCGTTTTCGGCCCGAAACCCAATGGACGAAGGCGTTAAGACTTGTCCGTCAGGCTCGCAACGCCCTCACCGCGCGCGCCCAATTAACCACCTGAGCCGGAGTTCCGCCGCACGAAGCCCACCAGCGCCGCCGTCGAGCCATCCTTGCCCCCGGCACTTTCCTCGCCAGCCACGATAGGCGCAAGCTTGTTGGCCAGTTCCTTGCCCAGTTCGACCCCCCACTGGTCATAGGAGTTGATCCCCAGCATCGCGCCTTCCACGAACACACGGTGTTCGTAAAGCGCGATGATCTGGCCCAGCACGAAGGGCGTGAGCTTGGGATAGACCAGCGTCGTCGAGGGCCGGTTCCCCGGAAACACACGGTGCCGCGCCTGCGTCTCCAACTCGTCGCCCTCGTACTTGTCCGCCATCAATGCACGCGCCTCGTCCAGCGACCGCCCCCGCATCAGCGCTTCGGACTGCGCCAGGCAATTCGCCACCAGCAACCGATGCTGGTGCGCCAGCTCCGGCTCATGGCTCTCCGCCCCCAGCATGAACTCGCACGGGATAACGGCTGTCCCCTGGTGGATCAGCTGATAGAACGCATGCTGCCCGTTCGTCCCCGGCTCGCCCCAGACCACCGGCCCCGAGACCACAGGCAACGACGACCCGTCCAGCGCCACCGACTTGCCATTGCTCTCCATCTCAAGCTGCTGAAGGTACGCGGGAAGCCGTGCAAGCCGTTGTTCATAAGGCAAAACCGCGCGCGTCCCATAGCCCAGCCCCTGGTGGTGCCAGATACCCGTCAGCGCCAGCATCACGGGCATATTCTCCTCTGGCGCGGCCGCACGGAAATGCACATCCATCGCCTCGCCCCCCGCCAGGAACGACCGGAACGCCTTGCCGCCGATCGCGATCATCAGCGACAGCCCGATCGGCCCCCACATCGAATAGCGCCCGCCGACCCAGTCCTCGAACCCGAAGACCCTCTCGGCGTCGATGCCGAAGGCGGCCGTCTTGTCGGCTGCGGTCGAGAGCGCCGCGAAATGCCGACCCGTATCCGCCTCGCGCACCTTTTCCGCCAGCCAGCGGCGTGCCGTCTCGGCATTGGTCATGGTCTCGATGGTCGTGAATGTCTTCGAGGCCACGATGACCAGCGTCGTCGCCGGATCGAGGCCAAGCAGCGTGTCGTTGATCTGCGCCCCGTCCACGTTCGACACGAAATGCACACGCGGCCCATCGTGATATGGCGCCATGGCGATCGTCGCCATCGCAGGACCGAGGTCCGAGCCGCCGATCCCGATGTTCACGACATCCGTGACCTGCCCGCCAGACACCCGGTAGACACCCGAGCGCACGTCCTCGGCAAAGGCCTCCATCCGGTCCAGCGTGGCCAGCACACCCGGCATCACGTCCTCGCCATCCACCATCACGGGCGAACCCGCGAGGTTCCTCAGCGCCGTATGCAGCACCGCCCGATCCTCGGTCGTGTTGATCTTCGCGCCCGTGAACATCGCCTCCCGCCGCTCCGGCACACCAAGGTCATTATACATCGAGATCAGCAGGTCCCGGTCGCCTTTGCCCATCGCTGTTTTGGAGTAGTCGAAGAGCAAGCCCCCGGCCTCCACCGAGAAGTCCGATGCGCGATCCGCATCCGCAAACCGGTCTAGAATTGGCTTCTCCGCCGCTGTCCTGGCTGCGGCTTTCAATGCGGTCCAGGTCATGTCTGCCCCCTATCTTCTGAAGATTTCGCAAGAGGAATTCCCTTGCGTGTTCTGAAACTTACGGCGCCCAATGCACTTCGGCATCGCCAAGAACCAGCGCCACAGGCGCCTCCGTCGGCTTCGCCTTGCGCGCCCGCTCCACCGCCGCGCGCTTGTCGTCGCCGGTGATCAATACGTGCGTCGACATGGCTCCTGTCAGAACCGGTGCGGTCAGCGTGATACGCGGCTCCAATCCTTCCGGAGCGTCCACCAGCATCAACGGAGGCGCATGCCGGTCGAGTGCGTCGGCCAGTTGCGGCGAGCCGGGAAAAAGCGAGGCGGTATGCATATCCGCGCCCATGCCCAGAAGCACCACGTTCAAAGGCAGGATGGTCTTCAGCCGCTCGATCTCGGCGCTGGTATCCTCGCCCTCCGGCACCAGTCGCAGGAACTCGGCCGCCGCCGCGCGGCTGGTCAGCAGCCGGTCGCGCAGGAGCCGCTCATTCGAGCGCTCGTGATCCGGCGGCACCCGGCGTTCGTCGGTCAGAAGTATCGTCACCCGGCTCCAGTCGAGATCCGCGGCGCAAAGTTCATCAAAGACCGGACCCGGCGTGCTGCCGCCGGGCACGGCAAGGCTCACGCGGTCCTCGTGGAACAACGCCGCCTCGATCTCGCCCGCCAGCTTGCTCGCCAGGTCGATGAACATCAGATCGCGATCAGGATAGGTCACCAGGTTCATGGCCGTATCTCCCGCCAGCGCCGACCCTCCGAGTGAAGCAGCATGGCCGCTTCTTCAGGTCCGGTCGAGCCGCTCTCGTAAAGGTATGGCCGGTCGCCCCGCCCAGTCCAACCTTTGATCAGCGGATCGGTCCAGGTCCAGGCGGCCTCGACCTCGTCGCCCCTCATGAACAGTGTCTGATTGCCTCGGATCACGTCCATGATCAGGCGCTCATATGCGTCCGGAACGTCCTCGACCTCCGGCCCCAACGCGTCCGCAAAAGTCATGTCCAAAGGCACATCGACCAGCCGCATACCACCCGGGCCCGGTTCCTTGATCGTCACGAAAAGATCCATGCCTTCATTGGGTTGCAACCGGATCGTCAACACGTTCCGATGTCGCCCCTGTGCCTGCCCGAAGATCGAATGCGGCGCGTCCTTGAAGACGATGGCGATCTCGGAATAGCGCGCCTTCAGCCGCTTGCCGGTCCGAAGGTAGAACGGCACGCCCGCCCAGCGCCAGTTTGAAATCGCCAGCTTCATGGCGATATAACTCTCGGTGATGCTGTCGGGATCGTCCACCTGTTCAAGATAGCTCATTCCCTTGTCGGGGTGCGTGTACTGCCCACGTACGATATCCTCGGGATCGACCGGCTCCAGCGCCCGGATCACCTTCAGCTTCTCGTCGCGCACCGCGTCCGGGTCGAACCGCGACGGCGGCTCCATCGCGGTCAGGCAAAGAAGCTGCATCAGGTGGTTCTGCACCATATCCCGCATCGCACCCGACTTGTCGTAGTAGGCGCCGCGCCCGTCCACGCCCACCGTCTCGGCCACGGTGATCTGCACATGGTCGATATATTGCGCGTTCCAGAGCGGTTCGAAGAGCACGTTCGAGAACCGCACCGCCATCAGGTTCTGCACCGTTTCCTTGCCCAGGTAGTGGTCGATCCGGTAAATCTGGCTCTCGTCGAAATGGTCGCGCAGCGTCCTGTTGAGCGCTTGCGCGCTCTCCAGGTCCCGCCCGAATGGCTTTTCAACCACGATGCGGCACGAGGGCCCGGCGCAACCATGCTCGTGAAGGCGCTCGGCCAGGGCGCCGAAAAGCGACGGCGCGACCGAGAAATAGAACGCATGCACAACGTTCGCGCGCAACATACCCGCCAGCTTTTTCCAGCCGCCATCGCCCGTCGCGTCGATCGTCACGTAGTCGAGGCTCTCGAGGAAACCCTTCACGGTCTCGGCGCTTCGCGCGCCTTTCGGCACGAATTCCTCAAGCGCCGCGGCCACCTCTTTCTGATAGCCTTTCCGATCAATCGCCGCACGCGCCGCACCGATGATGCGCGCGCCGGGCGGCATCTGGCCCGAATGGTATCGCCGGAACAGGCCGGGCAGAATCTTGCGACGCGCAAGATCGCCGGTGCCCCCGAAAATGACGAGATCGAAGTCTTCGACCGGAATGACCCTAGAGACCACGGGACCCTCCTTTGCGTTCTGTTGGTACCGCTAACATTCTCGCCCCGCCGCATACGCGCGACAGCGGAAAAAGTCCAGACAACACATGCTCATCACAAGTTCGTCACGGCTGCCAGCTTTTCCTTTTCCTCTTGGCACACTCCGCCTAGGTACGTTGAAACGAAGGATTTATCGCGCATGAAAGACACGGTTCAGACCCTTGATCCGCGGAAATTCAGGGACCCCCTGCTGACCGCGAAAGGCGAGCCCCGCGCATCCGTAGCGCTGACAGATCCCGAAACGCTCTGGTTCAACACCGGCACGCTCTGCAACATCGAATGCGTAAGCTGCTATATCGAAAGCTCGCCCAAGAACGACCGCCTGGCATATCTGACGGCGTCCGAGGTGACCGGCTATCTCGACCAGCTCGAGGACCGGAAATGGGGGGTGCGCGAGATCGGGTTTACCGGCGGCGAGCCGTTCATGAACCCTGAAATGATCGAAATGGCCGAAGCGGCCCTTATCCGCGGATACGATGTCCTTATCCTGACCAATGCCATGCGCCCGATGATGCGCCGGACCATGCGCGAAGGGCTGGAACGTCTCGCTTCGGCACATGGCAACAGGCTGACGCTGCGCATCTCGCTCGATCACTGGTCGCCCGAGTTTCACGATGACGAGCGCGGCGCGGGTGCCTTCGAGAAATCGCTTATCGGCATGCGCTGGCTGCGCGACGCAGGTATCGCCATGACCGTCGCGGGCCGCACCATGTGGAACGAAGACGAGTCCGCAGCGCGTGCAGGCTATGCCGCACTTTACGAGCGCGAAGGCTTCGCCATCGACGCGATGCACCCCGGAGCGACAGTCCTTTTCCCCGAGATGGACGAAACCGTGGACGTGCCCGAGATCACCACCGCCTGCTGGAGCATTCTCGACAAGTCGCCAGCCGAGGTGATGTGCGCCTCCTCGCGCATGGTGGTCAAGCGCAAGGGCGCGGCGAGCCCCACGGTGCTGGCCTGCACACTGTTGCCCTACGACCCGGAGTTCGAGCTGGGCGCAACGCTGGAAGAGGCCGAACGCCCGGTGCAGCTGAACCACCCGCATTGCGCCAAGTTCTGTGTTCTTGGCGGGGCAAGCTGCTCGGCCTAGGCCTGACCGACCAGATCGTAGTGTCTGATCGTCCGGCTTTCGACCAGCTCATCCTCCGCCGGGTCAATATGCGGTGTTGTATAATCCTCACCCACGAACGCCTTGAGCGCGTCAAGATCGCGCCAGACCATGACGAAGCTGAACTCGCGCGGGCTTTCCGCCCGCGCCGCGCCCGGCAGCACCTCCACGATACCCTCGGTCCCCTTCATCAGCGGAATGGCGGTGCCGTGAAAGAACTCCGCGAAAGCGGCCTCTTTCCCCGGCCGCGTCGTCACCTGGAAAATGCGCATGATCATGTGACCCCTCCCTAGCTTGGCGAGGTCACCATAGCACACAAGAGCTCGAACATGATCGAAGCGCCGAGAAAGGCCGTCGCTCCGGAGGGATCGAAGGGCGGCGAGACCTCGACCAGATCGGCGCCGCGGATGTCCAGATCGGCAAGATGCCGGCAAACTTCAAGCGCCTGGAAACTGTTGGGCCCGCCGACCTCGGGCGTGCCGGTTCCCGGCGCGAAAGTCGGGTCGACGAAGTCGATGTCATAGCTGACATAGAGCGGCGCCGTGCCGACGATCTCGCGCGCCTCGCCCATGACATCGGCCACGCCACGATCGAAGAACTCCTCGATCCTGATGATCCGCACGCCCGCACTCTCTGCGAAATCAATGTCTTCCCGGTCGTACATCGTGCCGCGAATGCCGATCTGCACGATGCGCTTCGGATCGAGCAATTCCTCCTCGATCGCCCGCCGGAAGGGCGTGCCATGCGTATACATCTCGCCGCCGAAATAGCTGTGATAGAGGTCCGTATGGCTGTCGAAATGGATCATCCCCAACGGCGCGTCCGAAATACCCCGCAGGATCGGCAGCGAGCAGAGGTGGTCGCCGCCGCCGGTCAACGGACGAATTCCAGCCTCTCTTAACCCGGCATAAAACGCCGTCATCCTGTCAAGGCTGTCTCTGATGCTTGCCGGGTTGGGTCCGACGTCGCCCAGATCGGCACAATTGACACGCTCGAATGGCCGGATGCCACTCACCGGGTGCTCGGCCCGGATCATGGTCGAGGCATCACGCAACTGCCGCGGGCCATGCCGCGGGCCCGGCCGGTTTGTCGTGCCACTGTCCCAGGGCGCGCCGACAAGCCCGATCCCGACCTCGTCGAAGCGAGGAGCGCCGGGTGGCACGTATGGCAAGCGCATGAAGGTGGAGATGCCTGCAAAGCGCGGCAACTCGAAGCCCGACACAGGTGTGAAGAAGCTGTCGCTCAGATGGTCCGACATGGCTTTCTTCCTCGCTGGAATACTCTTTGGAGGCGCCAAAGTCGCTCAGGTGATCCGTGCTGCAATCGTGAAGGACGGTACGGAATCAACTGCCCGACGGTCGTCATGCCTCCAGTTCTGCGTCCCAGTACAGAAAGTCCAGCCATGTCTCATGCAGGTGATTTGGCGGGAACTTCCGGCCCTGGTTCCGCAGCTCCTCGGCCCCCGGCTGGCGCGGCGGTCTGCGCAACGACATGCC